>JAGYPB010000113.1 GCA_018399135.1 Deltaproteobacteria bacterium
TCCTGCAGTTGATGTCTGGCCTTGGCGGCCGCATGCGGCCGGTATTCAACGTCACCATCTCTAACGTGCCGGGACCAGAAAGAACCCTCTACTATGAAGGCGCCAGGCTGGAAGCCACCTACCCGGTGTCGCTGATTGCTCATGGCGGCGCGCTGAACATCACCTGCTTGAGCTATGACGGCTCCCTTAACTTCGGCTTTACCGGTTGTCGGGACACCCTGCCGAGCATGCAGAGACTTGCGGTTTATACCGGCGAGGCTTTGGATGAGCTTGAGCAGCTGATCCTGCCACCGGCCGCTCAAACCGGAACGGCCACTGCAAAGCCGACGCGACGCAAGAAAACACAGACTGACCCAGGCAGCAAAAGCAGAAATTAATAAGCCATGCGTCAATCGAGGGTGTCCAGGTAATGCTGCAATGTAGCCGGGTTGGTCAGTTCGATCCGGCCGTACGTCAGCTTCAGTAGACCACGACGCTCAAAGTCCTTGATCCACTTATGCACGCCCTGGCGGGTCATGCCCATCATATTCGCTATGTGTTCACGAGTAATGCGGATAATGACCGGTTCAGTGCGAGCATCGCCATTACCCTGAATCTGAGCCAGGAACAGCAACCGGCGGCCAACCCTTGCAGCAATGCCGCGCAGTGCATCGTCCTCGATAATCGACATCGCCGCCCATAGGCGGCGGCTCACCATGTCCAGTATCACTGGGTAGCACTCCGGGTACTTTGCCATCACGCCCCGGAAAGCGTCGCCGGGCAGCTCGATCACGGTGGCCGCCTCATGAGCCGTTGCTCCATATACTCTCTTCATGCCAGGCGAAAAAAGCGAATCTCCGAACCAGACTCCGGCATTGAACATGATCAGAGTTGCCTCCCGCCCCGCTGAGTTGACCGAACTTATTCGAACCACACCCGAAGCAATCACGTTCAACGTGGATGTGGCGGAGCCTTTGTCATAGATCGGGTCATCCGTCTCAAACTTCCGGATGCGGGCAATGTCGGCAAGGTCGTCAAACGCATGCGGCGGGAAGCCAGCAAACAATGGGCAATCTGCGAGGATCGTCTTGATATCGGTCATACACTGAAGTGTAAACGATTTGACAGTCTTGGCCGATCACTTATCCCTACACTCGGCGCTAGAGAGAATGAGTACTACAAAAACAACACGCACAGAGAGAAACGAATCATGTCAGGACAGCTCTCCATTCCGTCAAAGAAAGACAAGGTCAGTGAACAGGAATGGCAACTTCGGATTGACCTTGCGGCGGCCTATCGACTGGTTGCACTGCACGGTTGGGACGACCTTGTTTTTACTCACATCTCCGCGCGAATACCCGGCGATGAACACCACTTCCTGATTAATCCCTACGGAATGATGTTCGAAGAAATCACCGCATCAAGCCTCGTGCGAATTGATCAAAACGGGAACAAGATCAACACTGGCGATTTCGACATCAATCCCGCCGGTTTTACTATCCACAGCGCTATTCACGCAGTGAGAGACGATGCGGCCTGTGTAATGCACCTGCACACAGCCGATGGTATTGCGGTATCAGCCCAGCAGGATGGTTTGTTACCGCTGTCGCAGCAAAGCCTCTTTGCGCTGGCGAGTTTGTCATATCACGATTATGAGGGGGTCGCCCTGCGTGAAGACGAAAAGACCCGCCTGCAGAAAGATCTGGGCAAGGCAAACTTCATGATCCTGCGCAATCATGGTTTATTGACCACCGGCACCAGTATTGCTGATGCATTTCTTGCCATGTATATCCTGCAGACGTCGTGTCAGATTCAAATCAAAGCACTCGCGGGCAACCGACCACTGACTCCCATACCCGCGGGCATCGTCGACACCATCAAACAGCAAGCCGATCAAGTGACCAAAGGCCTCGGTGGAAAACTGGCCTGGCCCGGGTTACTCCGCAAGCTCGATAGAATTGATCCAGGTTTCCGGAACTGACAGGAGCTCACATGCTTGCAAACCTAGGCCTTCTGGCGGGCCTGATTCTGCTGATTTTTATGGCGTTGCGCGGTGTCAACATTCTGGTCGCCGCTCTGGCATCCAGCCTGATCGTCGCAGTGACCAACGGGCTGGGCCTGTCTCCGACTCTGCTTGAGCACTTTCCATTCGGACCACTGGGGGCTTTCAGTTTTGCGGGCAAGTTTTTTATCTTGTTCCTGGCCGGTGCCATCTTCGGGAAAATGATGGCCTCAAGTGGCGCCGCTGGCTCCATCGCCAACGCCATTACTCGAGGCTTGGGGGCAAAACGCACGATACTGGTCACCATACTGGTGTGCGCACTGCTAACCTACGGCGGTGTCGTTGTCTTCGTAGTGATTTTCACTATGTACCCGCTGGGCGTCGCGCTTATGCGCGAAGCCAACCTGCCGAAGCGCCTTTTCTGCGGCGCTACTGCATTGGGCTCCGGCACATTCACGATGACTGCACTCCCGGGCACGCCCTCAATTCATAATGTTATCGGGGCTTCCGCTCTGGGCACAGACCTGTTCGCTGGCGCTCTGATCGGACTGACCGCCGGTGCGGTCATGTTTGTTTTGGGCATGATGTACCTGGAACGGCAATGGACCCGGGCTCGTGCAGCCGGAGAGGGCTATCAGGTGAACGCCCAGGACGAATATATGGAAAACATGGCGCCCGCACTCAAGCACGGCCCCAAATGGCAGACCAGCATTGTTCCGCTGGCACTGGTGTTGGGCACGATCATTATTCCGAGGCTTTTGACGGCTCTTGGAATAGCGGATGGCGAGACACCATGGTTGGGCACACTGATAACGTTTGCCAGTGGCGAACCGATAGTCTGGCCAAGCTTTGCCCTGATGGTCGGTGCTGGCAGCTGCGCGTTACTTTTCCCCGATTTTCGCAATAAAGCCATGGAGAGCCTCGGCGTCGGTGCCAACGACGCTATCATGCCGCTGCTCAACACCGCAGCCGTGATAGGTTTCGGCAGTGTCGTCACGCAAACCACGGGCTTTGAGAGCTTTGCGCAGTGGGTTCTGGAACTGCCACTACCTCCGCTGTTATCTGCATTTGCCTCTGTCAGCGTAGTGTCAGCAATTGTGGGGTCGGGGTCTGGCGGGTTGCAGATCTTCATGCAAACGTTTGCTGAAAAATATCTGTCGATGGGCATTGAGCCTGAAACTCTGCACCGAATTGCCACACTGGGCTCCGGCGGTATCGACTCGCTCCCTCATTGCGGCGCCGTGATTGCCATGCTGACCATTATGGGTCTCAAACACAAAGAAGCTTACAAGGACATCTTTGTGGTGACGGTCGCGATTCCCGTGATCGCCACACTGGTCGCAATTGGCGTGGCATCTATTATCTAGCCGTGGCCGGTTCAGGCGCTGCTGCTGTTCCAGTGAGCAGCGCCGACAAACACCATCTGCAGGAAGCGCGTCGTGCGTTTCCGCACCTGCCCCACCTGATAGTCGTCATCTTCTGAAACGCTGAGCAAGTCGGTCAGACTGAACGCCACCGTGCGCACGACCAGATCAC
>JAGYPB010000114.1 GCA_018399135.1 Deltaproteobacteria bacterium
GATGGCCGCTTCTCCGGCGGTACTCACGGTATCATGATCGGCCATATCTCACCCGAAGCGCAGGTTGGTGGTCCCCTGGCACTGGTGGAGGAGGGGGATCAGATTGAAATCGATCTGGATCATGAGGCCCTTAACCTGCTCGTCGACGATGCGGTCCTTGTTCAGCGCCGTGAGGGGTTGCAAGCTCCTGAGATCAAGGTCAGCCGGGGTGTTCTAGCCAAGTACGCGCGACTGGTGTCATCGGCGTCAACCGGCGCTGTGACCTCGTAAACAGCGGCTCTTGCCATGCGTCCCGCCAACCTTTTTTCATCCATACCAGATCAGCTGCCGGATGAGCTGGTCGATCTTCTCGAAGATAAGGGGCAGGTTCGGATCGAGCGGATTGTCTCGCGCGGCCACGCCTCGGCTCCAGGGTTCTGGTACGATCAACAGCAGGACGAGTTTGTTCTGTTGTTGCAGGGAGAAGCAGAATTGGAACTACTGGATCCGGAGGAGCATCTGCGCCTGCAGGCAGGTGATTACCTGTTGATTCCGGCGCGCCGTAAACACCGGGTCGCCTGGACGAGTAGTGAAGTGGATTGTATCTGGCTGGCGGTTTTTTATCATGAACAGGAATAGAGCAAAGAGACGAGGGGTACGTGGCATCCAGGCATTTTTCATTGTTATGTGTTGTTTTCTGTCCTTGAGTACTATCGGTATTGCCGCCGACGAGGTTGATCTAGAGGTGCCCCTGGATCAAAAAATTGGCCTGATGCTAATGGTTGGCTTTCGCGGAACGGCATTGGCTGATGACCATGTCATCCTGCGTGATATCCGTCGTCATCACCTCGGCGGGGTGATTCTTTTTGATTACGATGTGGCACTTCAGCAGGCAGATCGCAATATTCGCTCGTCGGAGCAACTGAAAGGTCTGATTGCGACGTTGCAGGATGCGGCAGCAATGCCGCTGTTGGTTGCCGTCGATCAGGAGGGTGGACGGGTTGCCCGGTTGAAACCGGCACATGGCTTCGCGCCAACGCCGTCCCATGCCGAACTCGGGAGAAGGGATGAGCTGCAGGCGACCTTTGCCGCAGGTAACGACATTGCCGCTACCCTGGCTGAGGTGGGAATCAACACCAATTTTGCTCCGGTGGTGGATCTGTGTGCTAATCCGGAGAATCCCGTGATTGCCGGCCTTGAGCGTTGTTTTTCAAGCCGACCCGACCTTGTTATGCGCCATGCACAGCAGTTTATCCAGGCCCATCAGGATCATGGTGTGATATCTGTGATCAAGCACTTTCCCGGTCACGGCAGTTCGCAGACAGATTCCCATCTGGGCTTTGTTGATGTCAGCGCCAGCTGGACGCCTACAGAAATTTCCCCTTATGTCGGTCTGTTAGGATCTGCTGGTGTGCATGCGGTGATGACCGCGCATGTTTTCAATGCCACCCTTGATGTTGATCATCCTGCCACCCTGTCATCTTCGACCATTACCGGCCTCCTGCGTAACCAGCTTGATTTCGACGGAGTCGTCATTTCCGACGATCTGCAGATGGGCGCAATCAGCGAACATTATGGTCTTGACCGGGCAGTGCAGCTTGCCCTCGAGGCCGGAGTTGATATCCTGCTGTTCGGCAATAACCTTGATTATGATCCGGAGATCGTGCCCAGGGTGGTGAATATCATCCGGGATCTGGCAGCCACCGGAGTGATTGACAAAAGCCGGATTGATGAGTCCTATAGGCGGATTATGCGGCTAAAAGGGTTTGTGCCCTCCAGGGTGGAGTAGGCGGTAGGGGCGACGCGTGGCACGTAAAGAAGGTAGTTGTGGCCCAACCCGTCATTCCACCGGACCTGCGCGAAAAGCTGCGCAGGTCCGGTGAATTCAGACGTTAGCGCATCATCGGGAATGGCGACTCTCTTTCACATCTTCTGCGAGCCAGGCCTTGATAAGGGACTGATAAGGCATATCACGTTTGTTCGCTTCAATTTTGATGCGATCAAGCAGTGATTCCGGCAGGCGGAGCGATATTGTTTTAGTTGAGGGCTTAAGATTCGGGAAAGATGCGGATTGAGCCTGGGACCAGTCCACGTACTCGGTGGAATCGTTGGTTTCCCAGAATTTTCTTTCCTCTGTTTCATTTTTAAATTCAGGCATTTTTTTTAACTTGCTCATAAATCGCTCTCTCTTTACGGTGCATATCACGAGCGGAAATTACTCGAACCAGAGTGCCGCTCCCTCTCAACGTGAAAGTGATGTGCAACAAGCGTGTGTCGTCGGTTATACCAAGGGCGTGATAACGAGATTCCTTCTGGCTGTGTTTGCTGTCTGCTCGAACCAGAAGCGGTTCATTGAAGAATATCTGCTCAGTTTCAGATTGATAAACACTGTGCTTTTCCGCACTTTTACGCGAATTGCCTTCGTCCCAGTCAAAGCCTGTTATCAGCGTCCAATCGATCATTCGTGTATATTATCAAAATATACATAGTTGTCAACCGGCGCTAACCACAGTATTGAGTAGGGCGCGTGGCTAGTTCGTCTGCAGACGCACAAACAAGCCGATGCCCTTCGGGTATGGTTCAAGGGCCACCCCGTTGGAAAGGATAATTAAGATGAAGTTTGAAAAATATGAAGTCTCAATCAGCTATTTTACAGATGGAAATGGATCTTGGACCAAAGTTATAGGTGGTCAACAATGTTCCTGTGAAAGTTTTCTATATGGTGAGTGTCAGGGGGTGTCGGGCCATATGGGTTGTCACTGGAACTACCAACCGGATGGGAGTTATGCGTATTGGAAAAATGATATAGATCCCACCGCGATTGAGAAAAACATCGCGTGTGGATCGACCCCTCCTGAAAATGATTCATACATACATCCTTCATCGAAAGCTAAAGAAAATTATCGAAAATTCTACAACACAGAAGTGGTTGAAGATAAAAACTTAATAGAAAAATTAGAACAAGGAATCCCCCCAGAGGAAAATGCATCTATTGATAGGCCATGTACAGTGGATGAGATTGAGGAGTTAAAACAAATGGGGAGAATATAGCTTTCCAACAAGTGCGTACATCCGACTTTACCTGCCGCTTCATTCGCTATGCTCACTGAGGCCGGGACAAGACGGGTGATGCCGGAGTTATCATGAACCGTTCAAAGCCGGGGGAAACACCGATATTAAAAGTCATCAGATTTATATTTTCCTGTTTTGCTCAACAGTTATTGCCACAGGGTATGAGAGCCGCGGCAATGAGTATTTTTTCGACAGGGGCAGCCGGATGAATTTGCTGTTTTATACGCTGACGGTGCTGATCTGGGGTTCGACCTGGCTCGCGATCAAGTTTCAACTCGGGGTGGTTGAACCATCCCAGTCGGTGGCCTACCGGTTTCTGCTGGCCGCACTGATACTGTTTGCC
>JAGYPB010000115.1 GCA_018399135.1 Deltaproteobacteria bacterium
GACGAGCTACAGCAATCAGCACACCGTGAAATGCGCAGCTTGCTCATGCGTTTTGGTACGGCTGTTTTTCTGACCATGCAACTGATGGGATTTTCCCTGGCCCTTTATGCCGGCTATTTTCAGGGAATCGACATCCAGACCAAAAGCATGCTGGAGTATTTTGCTGCCATTGTCACTACCCCGGTAGTCTTCTATTCAGGTTATCCTTTTATTCGTGGCGCCTGGATCAGCCTCCGCAATCATGAACCCAACATGGACCTGTTGATTGCTCTGGGAACCCTTAGCGCCTTCTTCTACAGCCTCTATGCCATGGTGACGGGTGCTGAAGTCTACTTTGAAACGGCGGCAATGATTATCACCCTGATTCTTGCGGGACGGTTGATTGAGGCCGGAGCCAGACGCAAAGCCGCTGCCGGCATCGATCGACTGCTCAAACTGGCTCCAGCGCAAGCCCTGCGTTATGAAGATGGCGTTTGGAATGAGGTTGAGAGTCAGCAGTTGATGCCGGGAGATATCATTCAGCTCAAAGCTGGAGATCGTCTGCCGGTGGATGGCGTTGTTGTTCGCGGCGCCAGCGAAATTGATGAAGCGGCAGTCACCGGTGAACCCTTGCCGGTTTTCAAGGAGTGCGGCGATCAGGTTCTCTCCGGTACCCTCAACTTAAATGGTTCCATCGAGGTCAGGGTGACCTCGGCTGCCTGCGATTCCTTTCTCGCCCGCATGACCGCCATCGTTGAACAGGCGCAAACCGACCAGGCCCCTATCCAGCGGCTGGCGGATCGAGTTGCCGGGGTTTTTATCCCGATTGTGCTGGTGATTGCCACCGGCACATTTATTTACTGGCAGCTGAACGATGGTGACGCCCTGCTCAATGCCGTCTCAGTGCTGGTCGTCGCCTGCCCCTGTGCACTGGGACTGGCGACCCCGACGGCAATAATGATCGCCACCGGACGCGCTGCTGAGGCCGGGGTACTGTTTCGCGGCGGTGACATTCTTGAGGCGGCAGCGCGTATCAAATATCTGGCTTTTGACAAAACCGGCACCATAACTATCGGGCGACCCCATGTTGTCGGAATCAGCCCAAATGATGGTCATGGAGCCGGACATGAACAGCAATTATTGCAATGGCTGACCGATGTCGAAGCGGACAGCCACCATCCCCTGGCGCGAGGCATACTTAAGGAGGCCGCACAACGGGGCATCACGCCATCCCCGGTCGATAGAACCATCACCCATACCGGGTTGGGGATTGAAGCCTGGCAGGACAAGACACATCTAATGGCCGGCAACCGCCGTTTTCTGAAACAGCAGGGGATCGATGTTCCGGATACCGCGACTGCCGGACGCAGCGAAGTTCACCTGGCCCGTGATGGCCGACATATTGGACTCATCACTCTGGACGATCAGGTGCGACCTGACGCGTCTCAGATGTTTATCGACCTGCATCGGCACGGCTATACCAGCTTGCTGTTAACCGGCGACCGTGAAGATGTTGCCAGACGCATCAGTTCGCTCCTCGCTATTGATACCTGGCATGCTGAACTGACCCCGGAACAGAAAGCCGAGCAAATTGAACAGCTGGTTCAGGCTGGAGTAATGATGGTGGGAGACGGGATCAATGACGCACCTGCTCTGTCGAAGGCCACTATCGGCTGCGCCATCGCCGGCAGCACAGACATCGCTGTTGAGAGTGCCGATCTGATATTGACCCGCCCAAATCTGGCCAATATTCCCTTCGCCCTGCACTTAGCTCAAAAAACCCTGCTCAACATCAAGCAGAATCTGGCCTGGGCCTTCAGCTACAATCTGATTGCTATCCCCCTCGCCGTCACTGGCCTGCTGGCACCGGTTTACGCGGCAGCAGCAATGGCGATCAGTTCGATCTGCGTCCTCCTTAACTCCCTGCGCCTCAAACGCCACGGACAACTGTCATGATGACCTCTACAATCCTGTTGATTTTTCTTTCTTTTTGTATTGGTACCGGAGTCTGGTTGTTTTTTCTCTATGCCGTTAAAAAGGGGGAATTTGATGATGTTGAAGGCCCCAAATACCGGATGATGGATGATGACGATGAAGATCCTTCAGACGACGAACCCTGTAACGGCAAATAAGGTTAATCAAAGCTCCCCTCCCTTTGTAAAAGTTTTTTCCATCCTACTATTCCCTCTATTTTTATGCTACTTTGACTTTTGATAAAAGCTCTCAAACGTTCGGTTAAGCTGGCCTGTTTTCACCCTGAGTTTCCTTCCCTAACAAGGAGAAAAACCATGAATCCTGCCGCTCTGGTTCCCGTTGCTGATGTCATACCAGCACCCTGGGGGTGGTTTTATGTTCTGCTGCTGCTCACCTTTCTGCTCCATCTGCTGGTGATGAACGCTATGCTTGGTGGCGGCATTATCACCCTGATCAGCGCCTTTCGTAAAACCGAGCAAGACCAGCTGTTATGCCGCGAATTCAGCTACAAATGGCCCTACACCATTGCCTTTGCAGTCAATTTTGGTGTCGCCCCGCTATTGTTTCTACAGGTGCTCTACGGCCAGTTTGTCTATACCAGTTCGGTGCTGATGGCGGCCTGGTGGCTGTCGATTGTCGCCATGCTGATCCTCTCTTATTACGCCGCCTACATCTATGATTTCAAGTTCGACAAGCTGGGTAAACCCGGAATCTTTGTTGCCCTGTTTTCGGTACTCCTTATGTTGTTGATCGCCTTCATGTTCACCAACAACATGACCCTGATGCTGCAACCGGAGCGCTGGCTTGCATATTTTACCAATAGCGGCGGCACCCTGTTGAATCTTACCGATCCTTCGGTCATCCCCCGCTATCTGCATTTTGTCATCGGTGCGGTGGCAGTTGCGGGTCTGTATCTTGCCCTGATCGGCCATTTTGGCTGGCGCAAAAGCTCCGCTTCCCCGGCAGCGCTGATCGCAAAGGGGATGAATTATTTTACTGTCGCTACGGCCCTGCAACTTATTGTCGGCTCCTGGTTTCTCATCGCCCTGCCGCGCGAGGTCATGATGATCTTTATGGGCGGCAGCGCTCTGGCAACCGCGCTTCTGATTGGCGGATTACTATTGACCCTGGCGGTATTACATTTTGGCTACCGTCAGCAGGTCATTATCACCTGCAGCCTCACCCTGGTATTGATGATCATCATGGTGTTAATGCGTGATCTGGCACGAACGGCCTATCTGCAGCCCTACTTCAGCCTTGGTGATCTTGAGGTTGCCACCCAGTATTCCCCCCTGATTTTCTTTTTATTGGTGTTTATTGGCGGCCTGGCTCTGATAGCCTATATGATCAAGCTGGCGCTTGACTGTGGTAAGGAGGTGGCGAAATGAACTA
>JAGYPB010000116.1 GCA_018399135.1 Deltaproteobacteria bacterium
TCTGGCGATATCAACGCGTGGTTGAATAAGAAATTTGGCTAAGGAGCTGTGGTTATGTTGAGCGTAAATGAATATTTCGACGGTAAAGTGAAGTCTATCGCCTTTCAGGGTGAATCCCTGCCCGCTACCGTGGGTGTAATCAGCCCGGGCGAGTACGAGTTTGGTACCAGCAAAAAAGAAGTGATGACAGTTGTCAGCGGCGCGCTGACGGTTCAGTTGCCGGGCAGTGACAGCTGGGCACGGTATGGGGCGGGTAAAGCTTTTGAAGTGGAAGCTAATACTCGCTTCAAGGCCAAGACAGATATCGATACAGCCTATCTCTGCACCTACGAATAGCAGGTCAGAGCGGAACTATTCGCAGGTTATTCAAAAGAGTGGGGTCAGACCCCGTTCGGCGTCTGCCCCTTTGTAGCCTGATAGCTCTATCTGACATCTCAGCACACTTAAAGAACCGTGCAATTACCTGGATTAAAGCTGTCTCGCCACTGGGGAGCGGCGGTTCTATCTATTACGCAGGCCCAGGCGCCCGAGACGGTTCGCTCATGGCGAACAATAACGTTTACCAGAATTGGGTGAGCTTTGCCCCCCATGGTCACTTGAAGGTGACCTGATCCGTCAGCGTTGACCGTGGCGATTTCGGCTACTGGATCGTCAGTCAGATTTGAGGGCGAGTAACCCAAACTTTGGTTGTTCACGCCAGAATTACCGGAAAGGTTTGATTCGAAGCCGGAACGGTAGGCCCCCAACTCGCTAACTGCCCGCGACATCTGGGTTTTCACAACATAGCCCTGATAAAGGGGAATGGAAACAGCGGCGAGAATGCCTATGATGGCCACGACAATCATCAGCTCTATCAGCGTGAAACCTTTGTTGGAGTGTTGCATTACAGCTGCTCTTGTAGATTAACCTAACAAGTGTCAGCAAATTTGGGGCCAATTAAGGTGCTTCATTGAGCTCTTGGGATCCTGACTCCAACACTTCCCTCGGGAAATTGCCATGGAACCAGAATCGGGGCAAAATTCCCTCACCCACTTCGCTGAAATAATGCTCTTCATCGAGGCGCATATCCTCGTAGTACACCCAGACCTCTTTGAGCCACGCCAGCCAGCCTATTGCGATAGCAAAAAGCACCAGCATGGCCAACAAGCGACGCTTTTTGCGCAGTCCAAGCCGACCATCAACAGTCAAAGGCTCATCATCCATCTGAGCTTCTGGCTGGATAAGAGACCAAAAACCGATCAAAACAAATAGACCAATCAGCATCGAGCCAGGCGCCATAAATACTGCTGAAACCCCAGCGTGAAGCAATGCGGCAGAAACAGAGGCTGTGTAACCTGCAAGCAACAGAGCCCGAGTGTTGTCTTCATCCCGCTTATAAACACCCCTGACTTGCCAAAAACACCTGATAGCCTGAGCAACCAAGCCCGCCAAAGCCAAAATCAAAATCCAGCCATATTCGGCAGCCCACATCAAATACATGTTATGAGGGTGGCCCAGCTTTTTGCTGTTCGCATAGGTGCTGGTTATAACCTCATGAGTTAACCAGGATTGAGGGCCCATTCCAAAAGGGAAATTCTGTAAGCTCATGTGCCAGGCCTCAATAAATAGCGGCATGCGCCCAGAGCTATCCGTTTTTAGTGACCTAACCTGCAGCTCATCCACTATAAACGAAGGAATAATCAGAGAGAGGACCACCCAAAACGCAATACCTAGCAGCAAATGCTGTAAAAGCACCTTAGCCCAAGGATAAGCCGTCCGCCCCAGTAGCACCAGAACCAACACAACACCAAACACGATACCCAACATTGAACCGCGGCTAGAGGACATAAACAGAATCCACCACCACAAGCCCGCACCAATCGCCACCAATAACCGCCACAACCTGTGCGCTCCCAGTGGGCCTGCCAAAACCGCCAACGGAAGAAGGGGCAATAGCCAGGTCGCAATGTGGCTCCAGTAGCGAATATTTACAAAACCCCAAGGGAGGAAGTTTACGAGATTGGCGACTTTGTCTGACAGCGCAAACAGGTAAACATTGATCGACATTGCGCCATATATAAAACAGCCTGCTGCGGCTAATACCGAAAATCCAATGGTGTAGTGGGCAGCATTGCGGGAATGGGCAATTACAAGGCCGGAACCACATATCGCAAGAAAGTAAAAAGCGAACATGCCTGGCTCAACCCAGACGTAGTTTTGCTCATCAAAAGGCAATGCCAAGACTAAAAATGCCATGGACACAACAAACGTGGGAGCAAGAATCTTGATATTTTCCTTGTAAATGGCGGAAGAAAAAAGAATCTCGGCAGATATAAATGATAATAGGCCGCATATTAAAACCAATAAAAATCGCTGGTCTGCATACCCCCCAAACGAAAAAGGTGAAAAATCGGAGAAAAGCACTACCACCAGAGCAAGTAGCGAAAACAGGAACAACGAACTTCTAGCCACGCTGATTTTCTTGTGCATCCATTTTACCAATAGAACCTAAATATGAGTTGCACTTGTAGATTCTTGGACCTTAATGATAAGAGCCTTCATGAAATGAAGTGATTATCACGAAGCACGACGTCCAGAACGACAAAAGCCCGGAGATTATCTCCGAGCTTTTGTGTACATTGCCGAGTCAAAGCCCGGCAAAGCAATACTAGATTAGGAGTGAGGACACGCTGTCGGAGCGTAGCTATCCTTCCAGCCTTGCCCAGAAGTTCCGCCAGACAATCCACAGCTCCACGACCCATCTGCACCGCGCGTGAGCGTTACTGTAACGCCTGCAACGTTAGCACCAGCATCCGTTCCAAGAGTACCAGCGATGGTCGGTGTAGCAGTATCACCGCCAGTGATAGTAATTTGGTCTTTACCGGTGTTGGCAAGCAGGTTGGATTGGGTCCAGCCCAGATCCTCTTGGCCGGTGCTAACCGAAGCTGGGGCTACAGATACAATTTCACGGCCTTGCAAAATTGCAGCTTCAGCGCCGGATCGCAAAGAGTTAACCTCGGAAACAACACGCGTGACTTGGCTTCGAGCGGTGTAGTCCTGATACTGAGGAATAGCAATCGCGGCCAAAATACCAATGATCGCAACAACGATCATCAGTTCGATCAAGGTGAAACCTTTCTGACCGTGGTTCATTTTAATTTCTTGCATGTTATCGACCTCTAGAGTTGTCGTTTTCTGATTTTACAGCTCAGGGACGGTGGCGCGTTGCCCCATCACCGCATCGAGCGTGAGGAAAGTTAAGCAGGCACCGTGCCAATTGCAAGATAATGTTAAAAACAAACAGCTATTCAGTGAGTTGAGTGTTTTTGGCAGATCCACTCCATCCATCACACACGCTCG
>JAGYPB010000117.1 GCA_018399135.1 Deltaproteobacteria bacterium
GCACGCATTATGATGAATGCGGAGTTGGTAGCTGCTGGAGAACAAAGGATTATCATTCCAACAATATTCAGAAACAACTATCTCTCTTCTCTCAAGGCCCTGACTCATAATGGCGTGCCAGAACCAATTATCCGCACCCTGGATTTTGCTCAGAGATACACGCGCAGTGTGAACTGGGATGATTTTGAAGAAGCCAGGCGGCAATTAAACCTAACAAATGCCTTTCTCGATCCAAATGAGGCTGACGAGATAGGAAAACGCCTTGTGCTCTATCAGGGAGGTTAGGAAAGGTGCATAATTATCACACAATTGACGACCCGGACGTGGTGATACCCGCCAGCAAGACAGCCTTATTGAGCGATTTGAGCGCGTCAGGCATGAAGGTCACAACTGGGTTGGGGTGTTGGTGATGACATGGATGATCTGATGGCGGAGTATGGATTTGGCGAGGAGTAACCAAGGGCTGAATGACCAAGATGAACTGCGATGGTTGCGCGATGAGAACGCCCGCCTCAAGAACTTGCTGATCCAGCACGGTATTCCCTGCGAAGAACCGACTATCCCTGAATCCGTTTCCGCCCCAACGGAATCCGCTCCACTTTCAACCCAATTCACCACCGATGACAAGATCGCCCTGTTTCGTCGTCTATTTCGAGGACGTGAGGATATATACCCCCAGCGCTGGGAGTCGGTCAAAGGCAAGACAGGCTACTCACCAGCCTGCGCCAATGAGTGGAAGCCCGGCGTTTGCTTTAAACCGCGAGTGAAATGCGGCGACTGCAACCAGCGCCAATTGCTACAGGTAACCGATCGGTTGATCTACAATCATCTGGCAGGCAAACAAACCATCGGCGTCTTTCCTCTGCTTACCGATGACAGCTGCTATTTTCTCGCGGCTGACTTTGACGAAGCTGACTGGCGAGATGATGCTAAGGCTTTCATACAATCCTGCCGGGAGCTTGACATCCCGGCGGCGTTGGAAATTTCCCGCTCCGGTAATGGGGCACACGCCTGGATCTTTTTTGCCGAGCCGGTTCCGGCCCGTGAGGCGCGTCAGCTTGGTGCCGCGCTGATCAGCCATACCTGCGACCGTACTCGGCAATTGTCCTTGGTCAGCTATGACCGCCTGTTTCCCAACCAGGACACCATGCCCAAGGGTGGTTTCGGTAACCTGATTGCGCTGCCCTTGCAGAAACAACCGAGGGAACTGGGGCGCAGTGTGTTCGTCAATGAGTATCTGCAACCCTACGGGGATCAATGGTCCTTTCTGGCCTCCATCCGCCCAATGTCCCGACGGGATCTGGAAGATGCCATTTTGTGGGCCAGCGGTGGCCGCCATCCCCTGGATGTTGCCTTGGCCGCAGAGGATGAGGACAGCAAACCCTGGCAGCGTCCATCACCTTTGCCGGCCAGGATTGTTGGACAGCTACCGGAGTCGCTGAAACTGGTGCTGGCCAACCAGATTTTTATCGCCAAGGCTGGTCTGCTGCAATCGCTAGCCAATCGCCTGATCCGTCTCGCTGCCTTCCAGAATCCGGAGTTCTATAAGGCCCAGGCCATGCGCCAGCCGGTATGGAATAAGCCGCGAATTATCGGCTGTGCCGAGAATTTTCCCCAGCATATCGGCCTGCCGCGAGGCTGCCGCGATGCGGTGCTTGACCTGTTAAAGGAAAACGACATCTGTTCAGAACTGCACGACGAACGTCTGACTGGACGGAAGGTGGCTGCCAAATTTACCGGTACCTTACGCAAAGACCAGAAGGCAGCGGTGCGGGAGATGCTTAAACATGAGGTCGGTGTGCTCTGCGCCCCTACGGCCTTTGGTAAGACTGTTACCGCTGCTGCCTTGATCGCTCGGCGCAAGGTCAGCACGCTGGTAATGATGCATCGCACCGAGCTGATGCGTCAGTGGCAGGAGCGGTTGACGGGATTTCTGGAAATTCCCAAAGGCGGATTGGGTTTCATCGGCGGAGGTAAAAATAAGCCGTCCGGCAAGATTGACATCGCTGTCATGCAGTCGCTTTCACGTCGGGAAGATTTGGGTGAACTACTGGACCAATATGGGCAGATCATCATTGATGAATGTCACCATCTATCGGCCCTTTCCTTCGAGGCGATCCTCAAACAGGCCAAGGCGAAATTCGTTGTGGGCCTGACCGCCACGCCGATACGGCGCGACGGGCATCAACCGATTATTTTCATGCAGTGCGGGCCAATACGGCACAGCGCCGCCAAACCGGAAACCGCCCCGGCGCAATTGGAAGTGTGGCCGCAAATGATGCCTGCGCCGGAGATCCCGCCGGATTCACCGATACAAGAAGTGTTTCGTATTCTTGCCAACGATTCGACGCGCAACCGGCGCATCGCCGAAAATGTACTGACCGCTTATCGGGAGGGACGCAAGGTGCTGGTACTCACGGAGCGGACAGATCAGCTACCGCTGTTGCAGGAGGCTTTTGGAGGCGAGGTTGAACACTGTTTTGTCCTCCATGGACGCTTATCAAAAAAGCAGCGAACGGCAGTCTTTGCAGAGCTGGATGGGTTGGATGAGTCTGCGCCCAGGGTTTTGCTCGCCACCGGCCGCCTTATTGGTGAAGGTTTTGACCACCCTCCACTCGACACGCTGGTGCTGGCCATGCCGATCTCCTGGAAGGGAACCTTGCAGCAATACGCAGGGCGCCTGCACCGGGAACACGCCGAGAAGCAGGATGTGCGCATCTATGACTATGTTGAGGTTGATCAGCTTCAGCTTTCCCGCATGTGGGACAAACGCCAGCGCGGTTATCGGGCCATGGAGTACGAGATCAAACAGATGGAGACCGATATTTTAGAAGACAGCCGGACGATAAAATAGTGTAACTTCGTATTTGAGTGCGGTTGTTCCAGAAAAAAGTGAATATCAGAACCTATGTGCGACTGACTGTGGTTCAGAGCATTTTACACTGCTGGTCGCTTTACAAAAATAAAATCAAATCGTGGCAATAGTAGGCCGAACCTTCTCTTCACCACCGTTTTTCGCAACCGGTGAAGCAACCTGTCCTAAAAAATCACTGATTTGAGCACGTAACGCCCCCGGTTACCAGATCGAGGGCGTTTCTCGGTGGCCAGGACTTTTTGAACACGAAAACCCCGCCCGGAGTGCTGGACAGGGCATTCCTGCATTGCGCCTATTTCAGGACCTGTGTTGGCAGTTTTCAGAATAGATGCGATAAACGGATGACCGACTTATTCCGTAGTGGTCAGCGATCTCCATCTTGCTGCAG
>JAGYPB010000118.1 GCA_018399135.1 Deltaproteobacteria bacterium
GCTGCAATGAACGCAGGGTACAGAGTCTGCCATTCCGCCAATCTCCTGGTTGTGAAAAAGGTGAATTAAATGGCAGAATTATATTATTTTTTATATAAAAACAGTATATTGAATTAAATTCAGGAAGAAAATGGTGGGGTGATCCCGGTGCTTTTGGATGGAATTATATCCGGAGATTTCGGCGGGGAATTATATCGGTGTTTCCAATACAATCAACAGACTTTCTTAGCGTGATGCCTTTTCGACGTAGTGCGCGATAAATTTCTGCTGAATTTAAATAAACGGAATAGGACATGGGGAGAAAAACAAGATTGGCCAGTAAATCTCTGGTTTTTTTGAATTCAGCGTCATCTCTAATTCCCTGAAGGATTTCAGTCAGAATGACACCACAAAGGCAAATATTTTCTCTTTCAGCAATGAGTTTTTCAAGGGCTTCTACATGAGGGTGAGGGTTTGCTGAAAAAAAATCTATCCAGACAGTAGTATCAACCAAAACCATCATGCGCTTCGCCCCTGACGCCACTCATCCAAGTTGCCACTCCAATTGATTTTGCCCTTAAGCTCAAGAAGTTTTGTTTGTTTTTCATGTCTGAGCAACTCACGTAAAGCGTGATCAATCAAGTCTTTCTGGGTCTTAATGCCAGTTGCTTTCAGGCAATTGTTGACCAATTCTTCATCAAGAATGATATTAGTGCGTTTCATGTTGGCCCTCCTTGAAATTTTATTTAAACGCAATACACATAATATCATAATTTAGGTGTATGACAAGAAGTTTTAAGATATCGGTTGAGCTGTGGGGCCGGGAAACAATAACCTCCAAGCTTATTTTATAGCTCTAAACCTTCATAAACCAATACTTTTAAAGTAACCGGCGGCTTTTCCCGGACCCTACAAGCGATTGGTTACACACAGATTGTCAGGCGACAAGTCACGACCGGTCATCTTGCCGAACCCGATTGAATATCTCTTCCGCAAGGTGCTGCTGCGCCGCACTGCGGAATTGTTTGTCGGTCATTACGCGAGAAAAGATTTCCTCGTTGCCTTCCATGCGATTGATAAACAGCTCATCGAGAATGCGATCCAGGTAGGCCGAAAAATTGGACAGGTTGTTGGCCTTGGCCGCTTCCACAATTTTCTCATCACCTTCCGCGCTTGCCCTTATCTGGTCAAAAAACAGTTGGTCAGCCTCTGTAAAATCCGTACCAAACCGGTTGTTAAGCTTTTCGACCAGCGAAGACAGATGGATGGACTCTTCCCGTATCTCGCCGGTACCCACATCGGTGGGGCCTTTGAGGGTATAGGTTTCACCCTTCCCAAGATCAATGGAGCCTTCAGTAATCTGCTGCAACCGGAAGTATTTTAATGCCACTTTGTCATCCAGCGCAAAGCCCTGGCCACCACCGGGCGGGGGCAGCTTGGCTATCAGGTTGCGAACAAATGTATAGTGTTTTTCCAGCTCACTATCCTGATAGGGGATGATCTGGGACAAAAACGCATAGAGGTTGCGAAAGGCCGTCAATTGACCGCGGAACTCTTCCCGTTCTTCTTCCTCCTTTGCACAGAAACGTTCGATCACGGCATCGAGGACGGCATTCATTCTCCGATGGTCTGATCCCGAATGATCACGCTTGCTCCGGTACCAGACATCTGCGAAGGCATTGACGTCATCGGGAGTAAAGATCGCCCATTGAAGCAGCTTGTGCTGCAACTCGGAGAGACGGTGCGGGTCGGCATTCTCGCCAATGGGGGTAGCTTCGTAATAAGGTTTGAAGGCTTGGTAGATGGCGTCTTCGTCGTTCGCGAAATCGAGCACAAAGGTGCGCGCCTTGCCTGGCGTCATTCGGTTGAGGCGTGACAAGGTCTGTACCGCCTGCACACCCGCCAATCGTTTGACTACGTACATGGTCTGCAACAAAGGCTGATCAAACCCGGTCTGATATTTTTCCGCAACAAGCAGAACCCGGTAATCGTCTCGCTCGAATGCCTCCGGCAATTCGCTTTCGGACAGTCCGTTATTCATCGCCACTTCGGTATAAGACGACCCCGGGTCGTCGGGGTCTTCCACGGTGCCAGAAAAGGCCACCAGGGATCGAATACCGGTATACCGGTTGTCCTTGATATAGCGGTCAAAGGCCAGTTTGTATTTAAGGGCGGCGAGCCGGGAGCCGGTCACCACCATCGCTTTAGCACGCCCGCCCAGCTCGTGCATCACATAGAGCCGGAAGTGCTCGATGATCACCGACACCACCTGGTCGATATTGACCGGGTGCAAATCCATATAACGTGCCAACGCTTTGGCGGCTTTCTTACGCGGCACCTCAGGGTCGTTTTCCACCTGTTTGATCAGACCAAAAAAACGCTTGTAGGTGATGTAGTGCTGCAATACATCCATGATAAACCCTTCCTCGATGGCCTGCCGCATGGAGTATTCATGGAACGGTGCAGTGCCGGAAGGGCCAGGCTCATCAAACAGCGCCTTGGTTTTGAATTTGGGCGTGGCAGTGAAGGCAAAGAAACTGAGATTCGGCTGGCGGGCCCGCTGCAAGGCATCCCGCAAAATAGCCGCCTTGACGTCTTCGCTCAAATCATCGTCCTCTTCCTCAGACAGTTGGGCGGCAATGGCCGATTCGATGCCGGCCTTGTTCAGCATGCCCCGCAACGTGGCGGCGGTTTCACCGGTCTGGGAGGAGTGCGCCTCGTCCACAATGACCGCAAAACGTTTGCCGGCAGTATCGATGGTGACGCCCTCGCCCTTTTTTTCCAGCGTGCTCAGGGCCTGGGAGATGAACGGAAACTTCTGGATGGTGGTAATGACAATCGGCGTGCCGCTCGACAGCGCCGTGGCCAATTGCTGGGTGTTCTCCTCGATTTTTTCCACTACCCCGGTCTTGTGCTCAACCTGGTAGATGGTGTTTTGCAACTGCTGATCGAGCACGCGCCGGTCGGTGACCACTATCACCGAATGAAAGACCTTGTCATCGTTGGCGTCGTGCAGGCTTGCCAGTCGGTGCGCCAGCCAGGCGATGGAGTTGGATTTCCCCGATCCGGCCGAATGCTGCACCAGATAATTGTGGCCCGAGCCGCTGTCCCGGGCATGGGCGACCAGCTTGCGCACCGCATCGAGCTGATGATAGCGCGGAAAGATCATGGTTTCCTTGCGGATAGTGCGCACGCCCTTATTGGTACTGATCTTTTTCTCAGTCACCTCCAGATGCATGAAGCGGTGCAGGATATCCATCAGACTATCG
>JAGYPB010000119.1 GCA_018399135.1 Deltaproteobacteria bacterium
CGTATATGGCGACACCATGAAGGCGCTGATCCATGAGAAGTTTGGTGACGGCATCATGAGTGCGATCGACTTCACCATGGACATCGAGAAAGAGGAGAACCCGAAGGGTGATCGTGTGGTGGTGACCATGAACGGGAAGTTCTTGCCCTATAAGGCTTGGTAAGGGCATAGCCTTGAGATTGCCCGCTCGCAGCCTTCTGGGTGTCCGGGCTGACGTTGCTTGGGCTCCCAGACTTCCGGTTGTGGGGGCGGGCTTGCGGGGTGGCTGTTGGATTTTTTTTGGAAAAATAACTCGCTGCGCTCAGACATCTTTTTCCGGCAAAAAATACAACAGCCACCCCGCGCCGACGGGCGGTGGCAGGTTCACTAAATTGATAACTGGTTTTCGTTCTAATAGTGATGCCTTTTGAAGGGATTCGCTGTGTGACTGGAATTTGGTCTGCGAAGTTGTTTTGTGACAGAACTGGGGGTATTGTTTCGACCTGCTCAGGAGAGCACATGGATAGACAAGCGGACAAGGAAACGGAATTGTGTCCTATCAGTTATACGTTACTGGTGGCTACGGCTTTACCGAAAGGATTCTGCCGTCGTTACTGCACCCCTCCGAAGCGGTTTCCATCGCACAGGACTATTTCTCTCGCGGTTATCAGGGCGCTCATATAGAGCCAGCGCCGGATGCTGGCTTTCGGGTTCTGGAAAAAGCATCCAGCAGTGAGCGTCAGGGAATACTCGATGCCTTGCAAAGTGGGCAGATGGTGCTGGCCCGGCAGGACAGCGCACCGTTCGGACTTTTCACAAAGCATAGTGCCAGCCCTGATCATCTTCGCTCGGACCTGCCGAAGCCCCTGGTGAGTCGTTTGCGTGAGCAATGGCCAACGGGTACTGGCGGTGGGTTGGCCATGGGATCAGATTCGCTGCAGGCTCCCGCCAAGCAGGATTTTCAGTTGGCCCCAGAGCCGGTTGCGGCACCCATTCCCGGGAAAGGCCCCTATAAACTGACCATTCAGTATCGCTGGCCGGATGGCACAGGCGTTGCCGATTTGCCGTTTCAGGTGGGCACAGATCTGGACAGTGTGTCAGGCACGCTGGATCACCAGGGCGCCGCCTCCGTCGACGGCCTGAACGGTCGGTATGCAACGGTTCGGTTGGGCTCCAACGCCAGCGATGACACGGTACGACATGAGCGAAAAGCCATCATTGCTGGTCTCGATCGCCTGCTGGAGGAGGAACAGCGGGAAACCGAATACAGAGCGCAGGAATACCAGGTGCTGCCCTGGTACCAGAAGGCCGTGGTGAGCGCCGGGGCATTCTCTGAGGGTGCGTTTGATGCGGCTGACGCAACCGTTGATTTCGTTAATGGCATGTACAGCTTGAACAATCCGGCGGCACTCGCGCTTGATGTCCTGAAGTCGTCATGGGGTGCCAGTCAAGGCAATGCAGACAGTGGATGGGGGAAGACGTTCATAGAAGCCTGGAACGAAACACGCCACGAGCGGTGGGTTCAAGCCATCGGATTCTCACCTTCGGATATCAGCCCCAAAGATATGGCTGAAGCATACGAACTGGCCAGCCTCGTGATGTTCGATGACGAACTGAGGACGGCGCTCGGCGAGTTTCTCTTTGAGTATGCTGTAATACATCACCATACCGAATACGCCTATGTGGCTGGTGCACTGGTGTTTGAGGTGGTTTTAAGTGCAATTCTGGGCCCCGCCGTTTTGGGGGGAGGCAAAGCCGCCCAAGCATCTGGCAGCGCCCGCTACGCTGGCGTGTTGGCCGCGCTTGGAGCCTCTTTCCGTAAGTTTGGTGAGGCACTCAAGCTTCAACAGCTGCGTAAGGTGTGGCGAGATGCTGACCTAAAAAACAAGAACCACTTTGAAGCTGAAGCCAAGCCGCGTCCGGAGGGGGTTGAGGTTGAGCCTGCAGTTTCAAAAACGAAAGCATTGACGAAGGCTGAAAGACTGGAGATTCGGAAAAGATTACAAACCCGTGTTGATGATATTCGTACTGTGCTACCTAAGAAACTTCGAGGTAGCGGCAATGTCGGAGTTGCTCAAATAGATATCCCGGGATTACCAACTGAATTAAAGGCCCATAGTCGTATTAACTATCCAACAGATCGAAATGCCGATGGGTTTGTGCATCTGGCCGATGAATCAAATTGGATCTTTGAACCTAAGGCAGTCGATCCCGATAATGTAAAGCTGGGGACACCTGAAGCGTATACAAGGAAATGGGATACTGAGTTTAAAATTTTGAATGATGTAGCTTTAAGACTTGAAAGTTATAAAAATCCTACTGGCTCGATTAACCTGTTTACGGAGCGGTTGACCTGTACCAGTTGTACTGACGTAATTTTTGATTTTAAAAAACGATACCCAAATGTTCAGTTGAACGTGTTTGCTGGAGAATAGTCATGGATAGATGGTCATATGAGGAACTTCAAGAATTTATTCATGAAGACATTGAAGAGTTCATGGGCGATGGGCTCGATATTCGGCAAGCTTCTGCGCGTGTACAGGTCGAGTATGCGAAGCCAATCGAAGATAGTGATTTGGAAAAACTGATTATCTATATGGCTTTGTGTGAAGAGGGTGTGAAGCATGGATTTCTCAGGGATGATATCAAAGAGCAAACGCTGAAATTGTTGGAGCGGATTGATATTGAACAGTGTGATCAACAACTCAGTGTCGAGGAGCGGCATAAACTTAGAGGCGATATGAGTAGAGCATCGGCTCTTCTTTCATAGAGCAAACACGCCGACTATCTGTGTCCACCAACTGGTGCCAGATGTTCAAAATGGGCGAACCCTGTGCTGCCCGTCGGTAGGGGGGGGTGGGGTGTTTTTCTGGCAGGGAAAAAAATGTCTGAGCGCAGCGAGTTATTTTTCCCAGAAGAAAAACACCCCACACCCCGCGTACCCGCCCGCACACCCAGAAGGCTGGGTGCCAAAGCCAAACTAAGGCAAGTCAGTAACCGCCCCGGTAGAGGCCGAACTCACGGTGCGAGCATATTTCGCCAACACGCCCCGCGTGAATCTCGGCTCGGGTGGGGTCCAGGCTTTGCGCCGTTTTTCCATTTC
>JAGYPB010000012.1 GCA_018399135.1 Deltaproteobacteria bacterium
CCACAGGATCCCCGATCCTGCGCAAGGACTACAGCTGAATAGTTACGTGATGACTTGGCTGTGATAAAGGATGAGCAATTTATATACCGCTGTTTTATCTCGAGAGATATCTTAAAAACACTGAAATAATAAGACGTTGCTTGCTTGTGGTATTAATTAAAAGATGTGTAAATTTGCAGAAATGCAAACGTTATTATAGTTTAGCGGCACCTGTAGGCCCGTCCTGTAGGTGTAAAGCACTGATAAATAACGATAAATCAATCAATTTGCAACATTGCGAAAGGTTCTCGGCGCGGTTTGGCATTTGAGCAATATGTGGGATGAATGTTGGAATGGCAGTCGTCATACCTTGAAAGGAGAAGCCGTTTATGTCTGATACGTTGCAGCCGGTGGCTCTGGTGACCGGTGGCGCTCGAGGGATTGGAAGGGGGATTGCCTTGCGGCTTCGAAAGGATGGTTTTAAGGTGGTGATCGTTGATATCGACAAAGCAGCCAGCGAGGCACTGGTTGCTGAATCTGGCGGCGAGATTACCGCGATCATGACGGATGTCAGCGATGAGACGGCGGTCATGGCTCTTTTTACCCAGATCAACAAGGATTTTGGTCGTCTGGATGCGCTGATCAATAATGCCGGAATCGCCCGCGCTCATGGCGTTGCCCTGGAGCTACTTGAACTGGCTGATTGGAATCGGCTGTTGGCGACCAATCTGACCGGCGTTTTTCTGTGCAGTAAATATGCGATCCCCTTGTTGCGCCGGCAAGGAGGGTCGATTGTCAATCTGGCTTCTACGCGGGCTTTTCAGTCTGAAGCCGATACCGAGGCCTATTCTGCCACCAAGGGGGGAGTTGTGGCCTTAACGCACGCCATGGCCATAAGCCTCGGACCGCAGATTCGCGTCAATTGCATCAGCCCCGGCTGGATTCATGTCACGGATGATCCCTTGCGCCCGCAGGACCACACTCAGCATCCAGCAGGACGGGTCGGCACTCCTGAGGATATTGCCGGCCTGGTAGCGTATCTGATCTCCGACCAGGCCGGATTCATTGCCGGCCAGAACCTGATTGCCGATGGCGGGATGACGCGCAAGATGATGTACGATTAGTTACTCTGCCGGTTCCAGTCGCAGCAGGGAGCCGTTGCGGGCATCGGTCAACAGGTAAATGAAGCCGTCCGTCCCCTGTTGGACAGCGCGGATACGGCCGACCTGATTCTGCAGCATGCGCTCTTCAGCGACGACCTCTTCCCCCTCAAAGGTCAGGCGCACCAGCATCTGACCGCGCAGGGCGCCGACAAACAGATTGCCATCCCAGCTTGGGAAGGCATCGCCGGTATAGAAGGTCATCCCCGACGGTGCGATGGAGGGATCCCAGTAGTGCAGAGGCTGTTCCATCCCCTCCTTGCGAGTGCCGATACCAATTCTGGTGCCGATGCCGTAATTGACTCCATAGGTGATCACCGGCCAGCCGTAGTTGCGGCCACCACGGATGATGTTAATCTCATCGCCGCCCTGAGGACCATGTTCGTGGGCCCAGAGTTCACCGCTGGTCGGATGCAGGGCCGCACCCTGAATGTTGCGGTTGCCGATACTGAAAATTTCCGGCAGCCAATCCGCTTGCTGCTGATAAGGGTTGTCGCCAGGGATGCGGCCATCATCGTGAATGCGTATAACTGAGCCGGCATGATCTGCGGGGTCCTGGGCTCGATCCATCTGCCCGTGGTCGCCCAATCCGATATAGAGAAAACCCTTGCCGTCAAACACCAGCCTGGCCCCAAAGTGACGACCAGTGGTGGTTCCCTTGTTGCCGCGGAAGATTACCTCAATATCCGTGAGCTGGTTTCCGATCAGCCTGCCGCGGGCGACATCGGTACTGATGCCGCGGTTTCGCGCTGACGTGTAGGCAATGTAGACCAGTTGATTTTTCTCAAAGTGCGGGTGCAGGGCAACATCGAGCAGGCCGCTCTGTCCCTGGGCGACAATGTTCGGCAGGCCGGATATCGGTTGCCGTGCCAGTTGATTATTTTCAACCAGGCGCAGTCGCCCCGGACGTTCAGTGATCAGGATGCGACCGTCAGGAAGGAAGGCCATCCCCCACGGATGTTCCAGCCCTCTGGTGATCTCGATGATGCGGATTTGCCCGCTGGAGGTAGTGACAACCTGAGCAGCAGCGCTGAAAGGCAAGCTGATAAGGAGTAAAAAAGTAAGATAAGCAGGCAGGACGCAGAAGCTGAATCGTTTGCTGTTTGTCATGATATGCCTCCCTTATGTTATGAAAACGAGCAAGGTCTGGTATTATAGCATAACCTTTGTCGGGCAATATCTTTGGCAACCGCTGTGTCCGTGGTATAATGCGCTCTTACTTTGTTTTACAGATTCTCTTGATCACATCTTGGCAGGGAGGTTTAACATTTATGAAATTTAAAGCATTAGTTGTAAATCAGCCGGAAAAAAAGGTTTTTGTCCGTTCAATTGAAACCCGCAGCCTGGATGAATTGCCCGCCGGCGATCTGGTGGTCAAGGTTCATTATTCGTCCCTTAACTACAAAGATGCTCTGTCAGCCACCGGAAACCCGGGCGTGACCCGTGAGTTCCCCCATACTCCGGGTATTGATGCCGCCGGCGAGGTCGTTAGTTGCGCTGATGATTCCTTTGCTCCCGGTGATCAGGTGATTGTCACCAGCTACGATCTGGGGATGGAGACGGATGGTGGCTTCGGTCAACTGATTCGGGTGCCGACCGAATGGGCGGTGAAGCTGCCAAAAGGCTTGACCCTTCAAGAAAGCATGATGTACGGCACCGCCGGCTTGACGGCTGGTCTGTCGGTAGGTCAATTGGTCGCTAATGGTGTGACTCCTGACACCGGCCCGATTCTGGTAACCGGAGCGACCGGCGGGGTCGGCAGTCTGGCGGTGGCAATTCTGGGCAAACTCGGTTATCAGGTGACGGCAGTTACCGGCAAACTCGACGAGGAACCTTACCTCAAGCGCCTCGGCGCTGCCCAGGTCATCAGCCGTGAAACCTTGATGACCGGCAGTGAGCGCCCGATGCTGAAAACCACCTGGGGTGGCGTTGTTGATTGCGTCGGTGGCGAGATGCTGGCAACGGCAATCAAGTCAAGCCGTTATGATGGAGTGGTAACCTGCTGTGGCCTCGTGGCGTCGCCCGAACTGCCCCTCAATGTCTTCCCCTTTATCTTGCGTGGGGTACGTTTGATCGGCATCGATTCAGCTCAAGCCCCGATGGCGCGCCGGCAGCAGGTCTGGAACAGGTTGGCTGGTGAGTGGAAACTTGAGGGTCTCAACAAGATGGTTGAAGAAGTGGCGTTGGAGCAACTGGAAGAAAAAATCAAGCAGATGCTTGCTGGTGAGCTCAAGCGCCGGGTGCTGGTTTCTCTGATTGAGGCCTGACAGGTGCCAGTCAGTCAATGCAGGGGTAAACGGGAGGTCATGATGGCGCGACATCTGGTGTGGATTCTGTTGCTGTTAATGCTGGCCGGTTGCGCGGTCAATCCGGTCACCGGGCGTAATGAGCTTGCCTTGATCGGGGAGGGCACTGAATTGCAGATTGGTGCCGAACAATATGCCCCCTTAAGGCAGATGCAGGGGGGAGACTATAGCACCCAGCCGCAGATCACTGCCTATGTCCAGGACGTTGGCCGGCGCCTGGCGGCGGTCAGTGATCGCCCTCTGCCTTATGAGTTTCAGGTGATTAATGATTCCACGCCCAATGCCTGGGCGTTGCCCGGTGGCAAGATCGCCATTAATCGCGGCCTGCTGACCGAGATGCAGAGTGAAGCGGAACTGGCAGCAGTGCTGGGCCACGAAATTGTTCATGCGGCGGCGCGTCATAGCGCCCAGGGGATGCAACGGGGCATGCTGCTGCAGGGCGCCGTGGTTGCTGCGGCAATGGCTGCAGGCAACAGTGAGTATGCCGGACTGGCGATGGGGGGAGCGTCCCTTGCCGCCGGCCTGGTCAACCAGAAATACAGCCGTGAAGCGGAGATTGAGTCTGATTATTACGGTATGCTCTATATGTCACGTGCCGGCTATGATCCCAGTGCGGCGGTTGATCTGCAACAGACTTTTGTGCGCTTGTCGGAAGGGCGGCAGAGCAACTGGCTTGAAGGCCTGTTTGCCAGCCATCCGCCGTCACAGGAGCGGGTTGATGCCAACCGCACCACCTTGGTGGGTCTGCCCGGCGGTGGTGAAAGAGGGGTGGAAAAATATCGACGCATGATGGCTCCGCTGCTGGCCGCACAGGAGTCTTATGATGCCTACGACGATGGACGCAAGGCGTTGGCAGACAACCAGGCCGACCGGGCCCTGACTCTGGCTGATCAGGCGATTGCCGGCGAGCCCAAAGAGGCGCTTTTTTATGGTCTGCGCGGCGATGCTCTGCGTAAAAAGGGGCGTGAACGTGAAGCCATCGCAGCCTTCGATCAAGCGCTGCAGCGCCAGCCGGAATATTTTCACTACTACCTGCAGCGTGGGTTGGCCTACCAGGCTTTGGGAGAGACCAGATCAGCTAACGCTGATCTCGAACGTAGCGTTGCCCTGCTTCCCACCGCACCGGCGATGAATTCCCTTGGGCAACTGGCGCTGAATAGCGGCAATAAGGCCAAGGCGACAGAGTATTTCTCCAGTGCCGCCAGTTCCGATTCGCCGGCGGGGCGTCAGGCTCTCGCATCGCTGGTACGTCTTGATCTGTCCACCAACCCCGGCAAATATCTTAAAGTCGATTTTGCTCTTGATCGCCAGGGGCAGCTGATTGCCCGCCTGGTCAATCAGACTCCGGTTAGCACTGGTGATATTACTCTTGATGTCGGTTACGATGATCAGGCCGGAAAGCGCCAACAGACCCGTTTACGCATTACCGGGCCGGTCGCCGCTGGAACCACCTATCAGGCAGCCACCGGCCTTGGACCAATTAGTGACCCCGCCCTTATCAAGAATCTGGGGAGTCGTATCCGTGGTGCGCGGGTAGTAGATTAATGGTAGCCGGCAGCTGATGCATCTGTGCGATACTCATATCCATCTGTCTGCTGTTGGTGGTGCGGATGCCTGTCTTAGCCAGGCCAGTAAAGCAGGAATCAATGCCCTGATCCAACCAGGGGTACGGATTGCCGGCTGGGATGAGATGCTCAGGTTGGCGGAGCGTCATGCTCATGTTTATGCCGCTCCCGGTGTCCACCCCATGTGTGCAGATCAATGGGATGACGAGGCGGCGTTGCGTTTAAGAGAATCAGTCCGGCAGCCTAAGGTCGTGGCCATCGGTGAAATTGGCCTTGATGCCGCTGTTGCACCAGCCATGGAAGTTCAGGAAAAGGTCTTACGCGCCCAGTTACAGATTGCCCTGGATGCCGGCTTACCGGTTCTCCTCCACTGCCGTCATCAGAACGGTGCCTTGCTTAATATCCTCCGTGAACTTGACATTGGTCCGCGGGTGGGTGGAATATGGCACGGATTTTCCGCCAGCCTTGCCTTTGCGCGCCAGGTCGTTGCCCTGGGATTTGCCCTGGGGATTGGACCAATATTGCTGCGTGACCATGTTCGTAAGTTGCCTGAAGTTGTGGCAGGTTTGCCCGCTGGTGCCCTGGTACTGGAAACCGATTACCCCGAGATGGCAGCAGATCCGGCCGATCTGCTCAAGGTAGCGGAAAAGGTCGCTCTTCTGCGTGGCATCAATCTGGAACAAACAGCGCAAATGACCACCAGCAATGCCCGGCGTCTTTTTCCAAAACTTCAGGATAGCAACAGATGAAAGAACAGCGCTTCAGCAGGATGCAGTTGCTGGTCGGCAAGACCGCAATGGAACAGCTGGCGGGGGCATCGGTAGCCGTATTTGGAGTCGGGGGCGTGGGAAGTTATGCTACCGAGGCGCTGGCGCGCGCCGGCGTCGGGAGCCTGACCCTGGTCGATTTTGATGACATCTGCGCAACCAATATCAATCGCCAGATCCATGCTCTGGAGGATACCGTCGGTCGCTCGAAGGTGGAGGTGATGGCCGAGCGCTGCTGCCAGATTAACCCTGGTTGTCAGGTGATCCCTAAGTACGCATTTTATCAGGCCGAAACCGCGTTGGAATTATTACCATCGGGCTACGATTATGTCCTTGACTGCATCGATCATATTACCGCCAAATTGCATCTGATTGAAACTTGTGTGAAGCGCCGGATTCCGGTGATCAGCTCGATGGGCGCAGCCAATAAGCTCGACCCAACTCAAATCAAGGTTGCTGACATCAGCGCTACGGAAAAATGTCGTCTCGCGCGGATTATCCGCAAAGAGTTGCGCCAACGCGCGATCACTCAGGGGGTTCAGGTGGTTTACTCGACGGAGGAGTTTCGTCCTTTAAGTGATGAAGCCCATGTTTGTGCTGACAATTGTATTTGCCCCCATCGCGAGGAACAGCGTTGGAGTTGCAGTGATCGGCGAGTGATTCTCGGTAGTTCGTCTTATATCCCACCGATCTTCGGCCTGACCATGGCCGGCGTTGTGGTGCAACAATTGATGGGCAAGAGCCCGCTAACAACTGATGCCAGGCTGAAATAACCATGCCCGGCACCGCCCCCCTGTGGCAAACTTACCTGAAACTGGCACTTGCTGCCATCTTCTGGGGAGGAACCTTTATCTCCGGCAAGCTGGTCGGCGCCGACCTCTCCCCCGCTGTTGCTGCTTTTTTACGTTTTACTCTGGCATCGGTTGTGCTGCTGGTAGTTAGCTTGCGGCACTATGGCCACCTTCCCCGGATTAATCGTGATGACCTGCTGCCATTACTGCTGCTGGGTTTAAGTGGGGTTTTTGCCTACAACGTCTTTTTTTTCAGTGGATTGAAGCAGATTGAGGCGAGTCGTGCGGCGGTAATTATTGCCAACAATCCGGTGATGATCGCTGTTGGCGCCGCGATGTTTTATGGTGAGAGTCTCTCTCTAAGGAAGGTGTCGGGCATCATTCTTTCGGTCGCCGGTGCGATCACTGTTGTTGTGCGCGGCGATTTGAGCCAGTTGTTCACGGGTGGGATCGGCTGGGGAGAACTGATGATTTTTGGTTGTGTGATCAGCTGGACGACCTACTCGCTGGTTGGTCGACGCGCCATGCGTAACTTTTCACCACTGGTGGCGGTTACCTACTCGGCGATTGCCGGGGCTCTGCTGTTGTTGCCACTTGCCCTGCTGTCCGGGCTGGGTTCGCAGGTTGCCGCGAGTAGTTTAACCACCTGGGGGCATATCGGCTATCTGGCGCTGTTCGGCACGGTGCTCGGATTTGTCTGGTATTATCAGGGAATTGTCCGTATCGGCTCAACCCGCGCCGGGCAGTTTATCAATATTGTGCCGCTGACCGCCGTGTGTCTGTCGATCCTGCTGCTGGGTGAGCCATTAACCTGGTCCCTGCTGATGGGTCTGCTGCTGGTCAGCACTGGTCTTTATCTGACCAACAGGTAGGTCTGATCAACGTTGCCGTCGACGGCTCCAGAAGAACCAGACGCAGCTGATTCCTTGTAATATCAGCAGTGTAGCAAAGCCGGCACGGTATCCTGCTGGAGAATAGCCCCCATTGGCGGTGAGAGGGAAAAGGCCGATGATGATCCCGACCAGCCACTGGGCGCAAAAGGCGCCGGTAAAGACGAGCAGGTTCAGCACCGAGTTACAGCGTCCGAGCAGATGTTGCGGGAAGCGTTGGGCGAGGATCGCGTAGGCCAGAATGCTGACAGTGCCCAGCAGTCCGAAACAGATCCAGGAGAGCACTGGATATGCCGGTGTTATCAGCAGTACCAGCTGGCTGACCATAAACAACATCATCCCGACAGCGGCCACCTGTTCTGTTGAGATACCGCGGCGGTTTAACCGTTCTGCCAGCATGCCGCTGGTAAAATAGCCAAAAATCATCGCCACGGCAATCCACCATAGCCCCTGCGCCACGTCTCCTCGCTCCAATCCAGCCACATCGCGTAGCCAGGGCCCGGCCCATAATCCCTGTAACGATAAATAAGCTGCCTGGCTGGTCATCGCCCAGGGGACAATCTGCCAGAAGGAAGGCGTAACAACGACACTTTTTAAGCCCTGAAGCTGCTGTGCCAATGTTTCAGGTGTCTGTTGCCGGGGCTGTTCGGGTACGACAAAAAAAACGATCAGGGCGACAATCAGGGTCAACAGGGCAAGAAACAAAAACAGTCCACGCCAGTCGGTCAGGGCCATGGCGGCTTCCACTGGAGTGGTTGCCAGTAATGCACCAACACCACCCGATACCATCTGTACCCCATTGGCAAAGGCCAGACGTTCTTTTGGAAGCCAGCTGGCGAAGGCTTTAAAGGCTGCCATCAGGCAGGCGCAGACCCCCAGACCAATCAGCGCGCGTCCGATCAACAGTCCGGTAAGACTGTGGGATAAAGCAAAGATCAGAGCGCCGGCAGCAGCAAACAGCAGCAGGATCCCCTCAACCCGCCGGGAACCGAAGCGATCAAGCAGAATACCCAGAGGAAGTTGAAAAGCCGCAAAACAGAGAAAATAGATCGATGTCAGTAGCCCCAGATCGGCAGCCGTAAGACCAAGATCGGTGATCAGATCCGGCGCAATAACAGCGTTGACACTGCGAAACAGATAGGAAATCGCGTACCCCAATCCGAAGGGGATGAAAAGGCGCAACAACAGGCTGGTGGTTGTATTATGTTGGTAGGTCATAGCCGCTCGTGATTAAAAAAACGAAAAAACACGCCGATAGTCCGGACCATTAAAGCCGATGATGATTTTTTGGGCAACAGCTTTCTTTTAGACCATAAAGTGGCCAATCCAAGAGACAATTTATCGAGGAATGTGTACAATGGAACATGATTTCACTAATGAACACTTTGCACTTGAAGGGAGTTGTCTATGAGTACATCGACCGAGCCCCATATCGTCTATCGTTATGTCAGCCATCTTGTCAAGGACACCTTTGCTCTGGTTCTGGCCGGCGGGCGTGGGAGCCGACTGCATGAATTGACCGAATGGCGCGCCAAGCCTGCTGTTTATTTCGGGGGAAAGTATCGGATTATCGATTTTCCACTCTCCAATTGCGTCAATTCAGGGATTCGTCGGATTGGAGTGTTGACCCAGTACAAATCCCATTCCCTGATCCGCCATCTGGTGCGCGGCTGGAGTCATTTCAAAAAAGAATTAGGTGAATTTGTCGAGATTCTGCCGGCGTCCCAGCGTTTTTCCGACGAGTGGTACCAGGGGACTGCGGACGCGGTTTATCAGAATATGGATATTATCCGCGCAGAGAAGCCCAAATACGTTCTTATTCTTTCGGGTGATCATATTTACCGTCAGGATTATCGTGACATGCTGTTGCACCATGTTGAGAGCGGCGCTGATATGACCGTCTCCTGCATGGAGGTTCCGGTTGCGGAGGCTGCCGGCGCTTTTGGCGTGATGACGGTTGATGACGACATGCGGATTGTGCGTTTTGACGAAAAGCCCGAGCATCCTTCAGAGGTGCCCGGACAGCCTGGAATGACCCTGGCATCGATGGGGAACTACATCTTCAATACCGAATTTCTGGAAGAAGTATTAACAAGAGATGGAAAAAATCCAAACTCTGAGCATGATTTTGGTAAGAATATCATTCCCTCTATTATTGAGAGCCACAGTGTCATTGCATATCCTTTTCGCAATCCGGAAACGAACAAGCTGGCCTATTGGCGTGATGTCGGATCTCTGGATGCTTTCTGGGAGGCGAATATGGAGCTGATTTCGCCGAATCCTGAGTTGAATCTTTATGATCCGCAGTGGCCTGTCTGGACTTATCAGATGCATCTGCCACCGGCAAAATTTGTGTTCAATGATGATGATCGCCGCGGGATGGCGGTTGATTCAACTGTTTCCGGGGGATGTATTATCTCTGGTTCACGACTGAATAAAACCCTGTTGTTTTCCAATGTCCGGGTTCACTCCTACTCGACAATTGATGAAACCGTTATTCTCCCTGAAGTTGTTGTTAACCGTAATTGTCGCATTCGCCGCGCTATTATTGATCGTGGTTGTGACGTTCCGGCCGACACGGTGATCGGCTATGATCCAGAACAGGACAAAAAGAATGGTTTCCGTATTACCTCCAAGGGGATTGTCCTGGTGACCCGCGAAATGCTCGGGCAGCAGGGTGGGTACGCCTGATCCGCTGATTGGTTGGTTCAGCTATGGTGCCGCAGCAGGTTCTTCGTTGAGGGCGAGAAGGTAGCCGTTGGGATCCTGTAACCAGAGTTCGCGGCGCAGGTGCTCGCGGTCATCCAGTTCGTAGAGGACTGGCCAGTTATTGCGATGTGCAGTGCGATGAACAGCATCCAGCTCGTTGCATTCCAACTCCAGGACAACGCCGGCACCGAGGAGTGTGCGGCTCAAATGTTGGAACAATGCCGGATGCTGTTGTTCCAGTCTGTCAAGTGGCTGGAACACCAGGCGCAGATTATCGGTACAGATCATCAGGGCGGTCAGAGTGCCTCGGGAATCGGTCAGTCGACGCACAGTCAATCCCGGTAACTGACGATAAAAATCATGGGTGGTATCAAGGTTGATAGCTGCAAAGGACAGGCTTAGCTGCATGTGTCGGCTCCCCGAAAAGGTCAAGGAGTGTCTCTCTGCTGTTTTACGAGTTGACCCTCATTGATTTTATTTTTGCCTCTGTGTTTTAATGCCGCAGATTATGACAGAGAGACGTGAGTGTCGAGTATTTATTGGTCTGGGTGGCAATCTTGGTGAGCCGTTGGCCCGCTTTTTAGAAGTTCGCCAAGCGCTTGACGAGCATCGGCAAATAACCGTTGTGGCCAGTTCTCCCCTCTACCGAACGGCGCCGGTAGGCGGCCCGGCAGGCCAGCCTGACTATCTTAATGCCGTTCTTGAGTTGGCAACGACCCTCACTCCGCTGGATCTGCTTGATCTTTGTCGCGAATTGGAACTTCGGGGCGGCCGTCAGCGCGAGGTGCGCTGGGGTGCCCGCACCATCGATATTGATCTGTTGTTAGTTGATGGTTTCGTTTGTTCGGCACCACAGCTCTCGCTTCCTCATCCGCGCCTGCATGAGCGCTCTTTTGTTCTGAAGCCGTTGTCTGATCTGGCTGCAGATTATTTTCATCCCCTGCTGGGTCGCACGGTGTCGGAATTGCTGACGTCCCTGCCCGGCGAAGCTGGCGATATTCGAATACAAGGTGTCTGGTAAGCTGATGATCAAGTTGCTGTTGTTAGTCCTTTTGGGGTTTGTCCTCTATTCTTTTTTTCTGTCTCTGACCCGCCCAAAGACAAACCTTCCCCCCCTGAATCGCCGGAACCGCCAGATCGATGGCGATGTCATGGTGGAGGATCCGGTCTGTGGCACCTGTTTGCCTCAGGAAGATGCCATTAAGGCGCGGATCGAAGGCAACGATTATTACTTTTGTTCAAAAACCTGTCTTGAGCGTTTCAGGGACAGTGATAACGATCCCCCCAATCCTGATTGAAGGAGTCTTTCAATGAAATTTTTTATTGATACAGCAGAAGTTTCAGAAATCCGTGCCGCCCACGAGTTGGGCCTGGTTGACGGTGTAACGACCAACCCCTCACTCATAGCCAGGAGTGGCCGTGATTTCAAAGAAGTTATCACCGAAATCACCGGGATTGTTGATGGTCCGATCTCTGCTGAGGTGATTGCCCTTGACGCTAAAGGGATGATCAGCGAGGGCAAGGAGCTGGCCAGGATACACCAGAATATTGTCATCAAGGTTCCCATGACCACCGAAGGGCTCAAAGCCACCAAAGAATTCAGCCGGTTGGGGATCAACATCAATGTGACCCTGATTTTCTCTCCCTTACAGGCGCTGCTGGCGGCCAAGGCGGGAGCGACCTATGTTTCACCTTTTATCGGGCGTCTGGATGATGTCGGTCACGATGGGATGGAAGGGATAGAGCAGATCCGCACCATCTTTGACAACTACGGCTATGACACCGAAATCATCGTCGCATCGGTGCGTTCACCGTTGCACGTTCTCAACGCTGGATTGATTGGTGCGGATATCTGCACTATCCCATTTGCAGTGATGAAGCAGCTGGCCCAGCACCCTCTCACCGATGTCGGTATTGAGAAGTTCCTGGCGGACTGGAACAAATCCAAGGTGTGATTTACCTGTTTCTAACTATTCAGCTGCCGCTCTTGCCACAGGATCCGAAGATCCGCTGCTGAACTAGATACACCCGTTTTTTTAATCAACGAATTTTAGTCAACTTGATGGCCTGACCACTTGACAATCTGCCGGTGCTCGGTTACATCTTGACTGTCTGATAGCTGAACGAACTTTTCAGCGCTTATTCCACATCCGTTTTTTCTAACCAGGTGAGGTCACGATGAATATTCATGAGTATCAAGCCAAGGCAATCTTGCGCAATTTCGGAGTTCCGGTTCCGGATGGGCATGTGGTCTACAACAGTAACCTGGCCCGTGACTGGGCCCGGCGGTTGGGCGATGGCCCCTGGGCGGTCAAGGCCCAGATCCATGCCGGCGGACGCGGCAAGGGTGGCGGTGTGAAAATTGCCAAGACGCCTGATGAAGTCAGGCAATACGCCAAGGATATGTTCGGAATGACTCTGGTCACTCATCAGACCGGTCCCGAAGGGAAAACGGTTAAGCGGGTATTGGTGGAAAATGCCAGTCGTATCGCAGATGAATTTTATGTTTCTTTTCTGGTCGATCGGGCCACAGATCGCGTGACGCTGATGGCATCAGCTGAAGGTGGGATGGATATCGAGGAAGTCGCGGCCAAGACCCCGGAGAAGCTTTTCTTCGAAGCCATCGACCCGGTCGTTGGCCTGACTGCATTCCAGGCGCGTAAGGTTGCCTTTAAGCTTGGTTTAGAAATGCCCCAGGTCAAACAGGCGGTACCGCTTCTACTGAATGTTTATAAAGCCTTTGTCGAGTCCGATTGTTCTCTGCTCGAAATCAATCCGATGATTCTGACCGCCGAAGGCAATCTGCTCTGCATCGATGCCAAATTGAACTTTGATGAGAACGCTCTCTTCCGTCATCTGAGGATTCGTGATCTGCGTGATTACGATGAAGAAGATCCGATGGAAATTGAAGCATCCCAGTATGATCTCTCCTATATTGCCCTTGATGGCAACATTGGTTGTATGGTCAACGGTGCCGGGTTGGCTATGGCCACCATGGACATTATCAAACATACCGGTGGTGAACCGGCCAACTTCCTCGACGTCGGGGGCGGCGCGACCATTGAGCGCGTCACCGAAGCGTTCAAGATTATTCTCTCAGACAACAAGGTCAAAGGGATTCTGGTTAATATCTTCGGCGGCATCATGAAGTGTGATGTGATTGCCACCGGAATTATCGAGGCTGCCAAGCAGGTCGGCGTTTCTATTCCACTCGTGGTGCGGCTTGAAGGAACCAACGTCGAAAAGGGTCGTAAGCTGCTGGCAGAATCGGGCCTGAATATTGTCAGTGCCGAAGGAATGGCTGACGCTGCCGAAAAAATTGTCAAAGCTGTCAACGGCTAAGGAGAGATAAAGCGATGAGTATTCTGATCGATAAAAATACCAAGGTTATTACTCAAGGAATTACCGGTGCAACGGGATTGTTCCACGCCCAGGGCGCACGTGATTACGGCACCCAGATGGTTGGTGGTGTGACTCCCGGTAAGGGCGGAACCAGTGTTGACGGGTTTCCTATTTTTAATACGGTGGAAGATGCTGTCAACGCAACCGGCGCCACAGCTTCGGTTATCTACGTACCGCCAGTCGGCAGTGCTGACGCGATCATGGAAGCGGTTGATGCTGGAATCGAGCTGGTGATCTGTATCACGGAAGGGGTTCCGGTTCTTGACATGGTCAAGGTGCAGAAGTATATGCAAGGACGCAACTGCCGTCTGATCGGCCCTAACTGCCCCGGTGTTATTACTCCCGGTGAATGCAAGATCGGCATCATGCCCGGCTACATCCACAAGCCCGGTCCGGTCGGGGTTGTTTCCCGTTCAGGAACACTGACCTACGAAGCGGTCTGGCAGTTGACGACGCGAGATATCGGTCAGACGACCTGCGTCGGTATTGGTGGTGATCCGGTTAATGGCACCAGCCATCTCGATGTATTGAAAATGTTTGAAGCTGATCCGGCGACCAAAGCTGTGATCATGATCGGTGAAATCGGTGGCGATGCCGAGGAGCAGGCTGCGGCCTATGTGCGTGATCACATGACCAAGCCGGTTGCTGCCTTTATTGCCGGTGCAACGGCCCCAGCGGGCAAGCGCATGGGACATGCCGGGGCGATTATCTCCGGAGGCAAGGGTGATGCCGCGAGTAAAAAGGCTTTCCTGGCCGAGTGCGGTATCAGCGTTGCTGACTCGCCGGCCGATATGGCGACGGCCCTGCTGAACATCTGGACCCCCTGATAGATATTAAGCAGGCATTTTGATGAACGACAAAGGGACGGGCCACCAGGCTTGTCCCTTTGTCGTTTTATCTACAGATTTCGTATTTGTTCAGCACTGGATCGGGGATCCTATGTCAAGGGACACTTTTCGTCATCCCTGATCGCTTGCTGTCGCCGTCCATGGAGACAAACACCCTTGCCACAGGAACCCCGACCCAGCGCAAGGACAGTGCTGAATAGTTATCAAATTTCTTTTGATTGCCCATCAGCTAAAACATGGCTATCCTTCTTGTCTAGGGGTAGATGCAGGGATTTTATCCTGATCATTGTCAGTACCAACAAGAACTGCTGCGCAGGCACAGTAATGATAACAATTGAGGGTTGCCATGGTGGGAAAACATCGAAATCTGCTGATTATTGACGACGAAGCATCCATGCGTCATATGCTGCGTCTGGTTCTTGAAGAGCAGGGCTATCGTATCACCGAGGCCGCTAATGGTGTTGAAGCGTTAGCACAGCTACGTAAAGAAAAGTTTGACCTGATCCTCTCTGATATCCGCATGCCTGACATGGATGGTTTGACCTTCCTCAAGCACTCTGACGTGGCGGCGCTGGAGACCACCATCATCATGATGAGCGCCTACGGCAGCATCGATACGGCTCTAGAATGTATCAAGTGCGGTGCTTACGACTATATTTCCAAGCCCTTCAAACATGATGAAGTCATCCTGACCTTGCGCAAGGCCGAAGAACGCCTGTATCTGCAGCATGAGAACGTCAGTCTCAAGCAAGCCTTGTCCCGCTGTCACACGGGATTTTCTATCGCTGATATTATCCACGTCAGCCCACAGATGAAAGTGCTCCTTGACCAGGTAAGCAAGGTGGCTGCTAGCGATTCACCGGTGCTGATCAAGGGCGAAACCGGCACCGGCAAGGAGCTGATTGCCCGCGCGCTGCACAGTGAAAGCGGCCGGATCGGGGAGTTTCTGGCAATCAATTGTAGCGCGCTGACCAGCGGTTTGCTGGAGAGTGAACTGTTTGGCCACGTCAAGGGCGCTTTTACCGGTGCCGACCGGGAAAAACAGGGGCTTTTTGCCATTGCCGCGAATGGCACCCTATTGTTGGATGAGATTGCCGATCTGCCGTTGGAGTTGCAGCCAAAACTGTTGCGGGTACTGCAGGAAGGAGAAATCCGCAAGGTTGGTGCAACCCGTACAGAAAAGGTGTCGGCGCGGGTTGTTGCTGCTGCTGGACGCGATTTATGGGAGGCGGTGCAGGCCGGGCAGTTCCGCAGTGATCTCTATTATCGGTTGGCGGTGGTCGATTTACATATCCCGCCTCTGCGTGAGCGTATCGAGGATATCCCGCCTCTGGCGCAGCATTTTCTGCAGCGTATTTGTGCCCGTGACCATCGCCCGGTACCGCTCTTGACTGAAACTGCCATTGGCCAGTTATGTCGTTACAGCTGGGCGGGAAATATTCGTGAACTTGAAAATTATCTGGAAAAGGCGTTGATCTTTAACTCCGAAGACGAACTGGCGCTGCCTCCTCTGGGGCCAGTATCGCCACACAGGGAAGAGTTACTGGATGGAAATCTGTCATTAAAAATCGCTGCACGACGACTTGAGGAAGAGTATATTCGTCAGGCTTTGGAGCGTACCAACGGCAACCGCACCCAGGCGGCCCAATTGTTGGAAATCAGCCTAAGGGCGCTGATGTACAAGATCAAGGACTACGATATCGATTAAACTGTCCCGCTACAATTCCCCCCGATCAGCCAGGCTGATATAGGCACCATTGCCAATAATGATATGATCCAGCACGCGAATGCCGAGCAGGTCACCGGCCTGTTTAAGGCGACTGGTGATCTCGATATCTTCGCGACTTGGGGTTGGATCGCCCGACGGATGATTGTGTACAAACAACACTGCCGCGGCCGATTCCTTAAGGGCCGGAGAAAAAACCTCGCGTGGGTGAACAATGCTGGCGTTGAGGCTGCCCTCGGAAATCTGTACTTCACGGATCAGGCGATTTTTGGTGTCGAGCAAAAGCGCCAGAAACACCTCTTTGCGATAGTCGCACAGGCGTTCATGGAAATGGCAGAAGGCGTCGGTGGAACTTCGGTAGGTTTGTCCCGGTTGCAGACGCTGGTCGGAAAAGCGCCGGGCAATCTGGAACATTGCCTGAATTTCTGCGGCTTTGGCCGGGCCGATACCAGGTTGCTCGCAGAGTTCAGCGATGGTAGCAGCGGCCAGTTGTCGCAGGGAGCCAAAGCGCCGCAGTAACCCGCGGGCAAGATCAACCGCGCTGCTTTTGCTGGAAGAATCACCGGTACGGATAATCAGCGCCAGTAGTTCGGCGTCGGTCAGATGATCGGCGCCACGCGCCAGCAGTTTCTCCCGCGGACGTTCGTCGGCAGGCCAGTCCTTGATGCGTTGCATATTTCCCCCTCCATGTCATGGTTAGATAGCGCCCTTCAGCTTCAGAAAATCAGCGATCTTGCGTGCCAGAACCTCATAGCCGGCGGCGTTAAGGTGGACGGCATCGCTCTTGTAAACATTGGTTTTCAACAGCTCGGATAATGCGCCTTCAAGCAATTGAGCCCCTGACTCATCAGCCAGTTCTCTGTATAGTGGCGCATCCTGAATTCTCAACCCAGGCTTGGGAACGGCAATAAAGGCCACCTGGATATTGCGCTGATTGGCCGCTTCGTACATCCGCCGCAGATTCTCTTTGAGCTGCTGTTCATCACGCTTCTGTAGCAGGTCATTGCCGCCGTGCATAATCAGCACCAGGTTCGGCTTGTGAGTGTCGAGCAGACCGGGTAAGCGGCTGGCACCATCGGCACTGATCTCACCAGGGATTCCGGCATTGATAATGTTGCGGCCGATCAGCTGTTGGAGCTGGGCGGTGTAGCTGGTGTTGAGATCGGCTCCTGTGCCCGCAGTCAGGCTGTCACCAAAGGCAAGGATTTTGTCGTTAGGGCGTAATGGATTCAATCCCGCCGGATTATCGCAGGCTGCCAACAAGCCAAAGAGTGCGATGAAGAGAATCGATCTGCAGAAAAAATTCATGATGTTTCCTTCAGTAATTTAAGGGGATTGAAAAAACTGTTGTAGTGTAGCAAAAACCTGTTCGCTAGAGCCACGGATTATTGGTGCGGGCGGCAGAGATTTTAGAAAAATTCGACCGTAGCCGCGTTTGACCACTCGACTATCGAGAATCAGCACCACCCCGCGATCGCTCCGATGACGAATCAGACGGCCGAACCCCTGCTTGAAGCGGATGACGGCCTGAGGCACGGTATAATCCATGAAAGGATCCCCGCCGGCAGCGGTTATTGCTTGGCAGCGGGCCTCGAGAACCGGCTCGGTGGGTACTTTGAAGGGGAGGCGGGTGATGATCACCTGCTCGAGTGAGGAGCCGGGCACGTCGACTCCCTCCCAAAAGGAGTCGGTACCGAACAGAGTGCTCGAGATCTCTTCAGCAAAACGTTTGAGCAGCCGATGACGATTTTCTTCCCCCTGGCGCAGGCAGCGCAAGCGCTGGGCTGTGAGGATGGGGGAGAGCTGTTCATGGACATCACGCAGCAAGGCATAGGAAGTAAAAAGGACAAAACTACGCCCCTGGCTGATGCGGAGTGCTTTTTCGACGGCATCACGCACGCCTTCGGCAAAACCAGGACGCCCGGGTTCCGGGATGTCCGTCGGGACGACCACCAGGGCTTGCTGCTGATAATCAAATGGGGAGTGCAACGCCAGTTGTTTTTGTCTGCCGGTTTCGGTTTGACTCAGGCCGATGCGCGCACAGAAATAAGCAAAGGAGTCAGCGACAGTGAGGGTCGCACTGGTCATGATCAGGGTATGAACCCGGTCGTAAAGGGCATTTTTCAAGCTGGCACCGACATCAAGGGGTGCCTGGCAGAGGCTGGTCAGCAATCCTGTGCCGCGCCCGATACGTCCTTCACGGATTTCAATCCACAGGCAGCGGTCGGGAGTGGCTGCCTGAAAAGATGCCAGATCGATAGCAATGACGCTTAAGCGGCCGGTCATGCCGCGCAGATCGGTCAGGGTCGGACTGACCTTTTCGACGATGTTGTCGGGCAGGGTCGTTGACAGCCGTAACAGGGCGGTTAGCCCCTCTTCAAGTTGCACGGTTTCTTGGCGCAACCTCTCCAACCGTTGGCATAGCCGTTGCCACAGCTCCGTGGTTAAAAAATCATCAAGGATGCGATGTTTTAGTTCACTGCCGTTGCCAACGCTTTTGCCAATGCCCACCGGCAGTTCGGAGGCGATCGCCTGCATTTCATCAATGGACAGTTCATATAGCCGCCGGCGCCGGTTGGTCAGATCTTCAATCGCTTCATGGAAGCTGCGATAGATGCTGTCAGCACTGTCAGGCAAGGCGCGTGCCAGTTGATCCAGCAGGCGTGGCAATAGCCCCTGCTCCGGTTTGCGCGGATGGCGTAGCCGATTGAGCACCCGCGAAAAGGTAAAGCGGGTGGTTTGAGCCGAAAAATAACTGGTGGCGACATCTTCGAGATGATGGGCTTCATCGAGGATGACCCGTTCGAAAGGTGGTAGAACGGCAGTGGCCGAATAGTTGTCGGTCTGTTCGCGCAGGGACAGGTCGGACAGCAGCAGAGCGTGATTGACGACCAACAGATTAGCACGGGCCGCCTGGCGGCGAGCGCGATGAAAAAAGCAGCGACTGTAGTGGCTGCAGCGTACCCGCGCACACTGATCAGGTTCGCAGCACACCTCTTCCCAGGTCTGGTAGGAAGGGATGAAGGAGAGATCCTCGCGCGAGCCATCTTCCGTGGCTGCAGCCCAGCTCAGTATCTGTTGCAGTTCGGCCACCTGCTCCTGGTCGAATAAACCGAGCTCGGCACCAGCTGTTTCGCCGCGGCGCAGGCAGAAATAATTACTGCGCCCTTTGACCAGCACCGCCTGGAAATTAATGCTGGTGGCGCGCTGTAAAAAGGGGATATCCTTGCGAATAAGTTGTTCCTGCAAGTTGATGGTGCGCGTCGAAATAACTACCCGCTCATGATTGTTGCAGGCAAACAGCAGGGCCGGAACCAGGTAAGCGAGGCTTTTGCCGGTACCGGTACCGGCTTCAATAATCGACAGCTGGCGTTGGTTAAAGGCGTCGGCAACAGCAAAGGCCATGCGCAGTTGCTCCGGGCGTTCTTCGTAATCGGGTAGCTTGCCGGCAATGACGCCGTCGGGACCGAGAAGATCTTGAATCTGCTCATAGTCAAGATGTTCGACATTCCTGGCAGTAAAGGGATCCACTACGCGGTAGAGGTCGTCGGCCTTGTTGTTGACAATGAAAAAGCCGACACCAAGATCCCCCAAAGTTGAAGCAACATCGATATCTGCCGGGGATGGCTCGAGGTTGCCTGATGGATGGTTGTGGATAACGACATCGCCATGGGAACAGCTGCTGAGGATGGCAGGAACCGCCTTTTTGGAGCCACGGGCTAACACCTCAACCTGGATGACGCGCAGTTGCGCATCGGTCTGGCCGAGAAAAAACACTTCGCGACCACGGGCCTGCGCAATGGCGTAGCGCATCTGGTCGAGGCAATCTGGTGAGAAGTCAGCAAGCATGGTGCGGGATTATAGAGGAAGCGGGATGAGAAGGGGAAGGATTGTGTTGCGGCAAAGACATTTTTGCAGTAAGTGTGAGTTTAATTTGTGCTATCTGTTCGGCACCGGATAGGGGATCCTATGTCAAGGGACGCTTTTCGTCATCCATGACCGCTTGCTGTCGCCGTCCATGGCGACAGACACCCTTGCCACAGGGCCCCCTATCCTGCGGAAGGCCATAGCTGAATAGTTACAATTTGTTTAGCGCGGTTTTAGTCGAGTTTCTTTAATAAGGTTTTTCGGTGATGCTGACAATCATGGAAGTATATCAGCGCTTGTGTCGGGGGTATTGCCTTGATAACTGGTGGCCGGCACAAAGCCCCTTTGAGGTGGTTGTCGGGGCTTTTTTGACCCAGAATACCAACTGGAACAATGTCGAGAAGGCGCTGGCAAATCTCAAAGGGGCCAAGGCTCTGGATTTACCATTACTGGCGGATATGCCTCTGGCGCAGCTGGAACAGCTGATCCGCCCCTCCGGCTTTTTTCGTCAGAAAGCGCAGCGTCTGCAGCATTTCTGCCGTTATGTGCAGGATCACCATGCAGGGTCTTTTGATAGTCTGCTTACCGGCGATCTGAATGACATCCGCAGCGAGCTTCTGGCCCTGGCCGGTATCGGACCGGAAACGGCTGATTCGATTCTACTCTATGCCGGGGGGCGACCCTCCTTTGTTATCGACAGCTACACCCGGCGTTTTTGGGGCCGGTTGGGGCTATTAACGGGCACAGAAAAGTATGATGATATCCGTACCCTGTTCATGGCAAAAGTGGAAAAGGATGTTCCCCTTTATCAGCATTATCATGCCCTGATTGTGACCCACTGCAAAGAATGTTGCCGAAAAACGCCATTATGTTCGACCTGCCTTTTTACAGATATCTGTGATTATGCCGCTCAGGTCGCTTGAACAATTCCTGTTTCTGCGCTAAGCTCCCGCTGTTTTAAGCTTTTTTTCTGCCTTGCCCGGATATTGACCGATGGATCATCTGCTGTTTCTACTGAAAAAAATTCTGGGGGATTTTTTAACGCCGGTTCCCTTGACCCTGCTACTCTTGCTGCTGGCGATCCCGTCCTTGCTGCGTCGCAAAAATCGCTGGTTCGGAGTTTTTTGCGTTGTCATCGCTACCGTGCTGTTGTTTGTCAGTAGCTATGCGCCCTTGAGTAGCCGCTGGATAGCTGATCTGGAAACGCGCTACCCGGCTTATGAACAGGGAACAAGCTCGCCCGATTATGTCGCAGTTTTGGGGAGTTGGCACCAGACGGTGGCTGACCAACCCCTTACCAGCGAGTTGAGTTCAACCGCCATTGTCCGACTGGCGGAAGGAATACGTATTTATCGATTGCACCCCGGGAGCCGCCTGATTTTTACCGGTTATCGCGGTCTTAACGCTGATCCTGTGTCCTATCCGGAAAAACTCAGAGAACTGGCTCTTGCTCTGGGGGTTCCCGATGAAGATATCCTAACCTTTGTCGGCCCGCGCGATACGGCGGAAGAGGCACAACTGATTGCCGATCTTTTTGCTGATACCGAACTGGTGCTGGTCACCTCGGCGACCCACATGCCACGCTCGATGGAACTGTTTCGTGGTGCCGGACTTGATCCGACTCCGGCGCCGACCGGGCACTTAAGCAAACCGACGCGGCGCTTGTGGCGATTGCCTGACGGTGAAGCCCTGGCCCGGACTGATGCCTTGATTCACGAGCATTTGGGGATTCTCTGGGCGCGATTAGTGGGGCAAGATGCGCAGTAGGTTGTACAACAATACATTATCAGGGGCCTTGATGCCCCGTGGAGAGACATTTCATGGATTATAAAGACACACTGAATTTACCTGTAACCGATTTCCCCATGCGCGCCAATCTGCCGGTGCGCGAGCCGGAAATTCTTGCTCAGTGGCAGCAGGCTGATCTCAATGGTCAGCTCGAAGAGGCCAATAGCGGCAAACAGAAATTTATTTTGCATGATGGTCCCCCTTACGCCAACGGCCACATCCACATGGGGCATGCCCTGAACAAGGTGCTCAAGGATATCATCGTCAAAAGTAAACGGATGGAAGGGTTCCACACCCCTTATGTCCCGGGCTGGGATTGCCATGGCCTGCCGATTGAGCTGATGGTGGATAAAAAACTCGGCAAAAAAAAGCGCGAAATGAGCAAGGCAGAGTTTCGTCGTGAATGCCGTGAATATGCCAAGGTGTGGGTTGCTATACAGTCAGAGGAATTTCAACGCCTGGGGATTTTCGGCAACTGGGCCGATCCGTACCTGACTATGACCACCGGCTATGAAGCGACCACGGCCCGTGAATTGGCGCGTCTGGCGGAGCGTGGTTCCCTGTTCAAGGGCAAAAAGCCGATCCACTGGTGTGCCTCCTGTGTGACTGCCCTGGCTGAAGCAGAGGTCGAGTACGCTGATCACAGCTCCCCCTCGATTTATGTCAAATTCCCTTATGTCGACACCTTGCCGAAGTCGCTGGCACATCTGACCGATAAGCCTTTAAGTTTTGTTATCTGGACGACAACCCCCTGGACGATTCCTGCCAATCTGGGTATCAGCCTGAATCCGGAGCTGCCCTATGTAGTGATCGATACTGGAAATGACTATCTGGTGATTGCCGAAGGATTGCGTGAAAAGGTAGAAGCAGCCCTTGGTATTGAAGGAGCCCTGGTCGTTGCCCCCCTTGATGCGGCCGAGTTCGATAATAAAAACTGCCGTCATCCCTTGTATGAGCGCGACTCCCTGATCATGCTTGGTGATCATGTTACCCTGGAAGCTGGAACCGGCTGTGTTCACACCGCTCCCGGTCATGGTCACGATGACTATGTGATCGGGCTGAAGTATGGCCTCGAGATTTATAACCCGGTGGATGACTATGGGCGTTATCGTGACGACATGGAGTTGTTCGGCGGCATGAAGCTGGCTGCGGCTAACCGTGCCGTTAATGACAAGTTGCTGGAGGTTGGGGCGCTCTTGCACGAGAGTGACCTCAGCCATAGTTATCCTCACTGCTGGCGCTGCAAAAAGCCGGTTATTTTCCGTGCGACCGAGCAGTGGTTCATCAGTATGGAACACAATGATCTGCGTCAGAAGGCACTGGCGGAAATCGAGCGGGTCGAGTGGATTCCGGCCTGGGGACGTGACCGTATCTACAATATGGTCGAAGCCCGCCCCGACTGGTGTGTCAGCCGTCAGCGCAGCTGGGGCGTTCCCATCACCATCATGTATTGTGAAAAGTGCGGGGAAGCTCTTAACGATGGCGCCATCATGCACCATATTGCCGACCAGTTTGACGAGGCGGGCAGTGATGTCTGGTTTGAGAAGGACGCCGCCGAACTGCTCCCGACCGGTACCCGCTGTTCGGTTTGTAACCACGATCATTTTACCAAAGAGACCGACATTCTTGATGTCTGGTTCGATTCCGGTGTTTCTCACGCCGCCGTTTGTGAGTTGCGCAACGAGCTGCACAGTCCTGCCGATCTCTATCTGGAAGGGTCGGACCAGCACCGTGGCTGGTTCCACTCGAGCCTGTTGGAGTCGGTCGGCACCCGTGATTGCGCCCCTTACAAGGCAGTATTAACTCACGGCTTCGTACTCGACAAGGCTGGTCGCCCCATGTCCAAGTCAATGGGGAATGTCATTGCTCCAGATGAAATCATCAAAAAATATGGTGCTGAGATTCTGCGTTTGTGGGTCGCTGCTACCGACTACCGCGATGATATTCGCCTGGGCGATGAAACCTTGCAGCGCTTGTCCGATGCCTACCGCCGCATTCGCAATACCGCCCGTTATCTGCTTGGTAACCTGAATGATTTTAATCCTGTTACTGATCAGATCCGTTCGGCAGAGCTGCTGGAGCTTGATCGCTGGGCCTTGTCACGGCTGGCGCGGCTGACGCAGCGGGTGCGACAGGCTTATGAGCGTTACGAGTTTCATACTCTCTACCATGCCGTACACAATTTCTGCAGTATCGATTTGAGTGCTTTTTATCTTGATATCCTTAAAGATCGTTTGTACGCCAGTGCCCCCTCGAGTATCGAATACCGCAGTGCCCGCACCACCTTGTACCGCATTGTTGAGACCCTGACCCGGTTGATCGCGCCGGTGTTGAGCTTTACTGCTGACGAAATCTGGCAACGGCTGCCCGGTGAGCGTCCGGTAAGTGTTCATCTCGCATCTTTTCCCGAAGTGGTCACGGCAGATCTGGATGATGCCCTGGAAGCCACCTATGAGCGTCTGCTCAAGGTACGTAACGAAGTGTCGCGGCAGTTGGAAAAAGCGCGGACGGAAAAAATGATTGGCCAGTCGCTGGAGGCCAGGGTCGTGCTTCAGGTTCCGGATGATTATCGTGAATTGCTGAACCGGTATCTGCCGGTGTTGCCGGCCTATTTTATTGTATCGCAGGTGGAATTAAGTGACGACGCTCTTGACGTCGAGGCCTCTACCCAGGTGTCGGGACTTAGGGTGCAGGTTATTGCTGCCGAGGGCAGCAAATGTGAACGCTGCTGGAATTATGCCACCAGTGTTGGCGATCATGCCGAGCATCCAGGCCTTTGTACGCGCTGCGCTGCGGCCCTGGCGGCAGGGTGAGATGAAGGAAACTGTTGCAATAATTATTGAGTGTGGTGGCATGACTCCATTGACAAGGGAGTTGTGTAGCTATGCCCTTTAGCTCTAAATATAAGCTATTCTCCGGCATCGCCTTGATTGTGCTGATCCTTGATCAGCTCACCAAGGTCTACTTTGAGCGTAACTACGCCCTTGGGCAATTCAAGGTATTAATCGAGAACCATCTGTATCTGACCCACGTGCGTAATCCCGGTGCAGCCTTCGGAATTCTGGCTGACAGTGCCTGGCGCTTGCCGTTTTTTCTGAGCGTTACGCTGGTCGCGGTGGTGGGGATTTTATGGTACCTGCGGACCCTGCCGGTGCCGGCCAGGTGGATGCACTTCTCTCTAGGGCTGATTTTTGGCGGCGCGGTTGGTAACGTCATTGACCGCATCCGTCTGGGTGAGGTGATCGATTTTATCGGTGTCCACTGGTACCAGTATCACTGGCCGTCCTTCAATGTCGCTGACAGCGCTATCAGTGTCGGCGTCGCCATCCTGCTGTTGCTTTCCCTGCAGGAAGAACTGGCGCTCAGGCGTCAGCGCAAAGCGGAACAGCAAAAATAAATTGATCTGTTCAGCACCGGATCGGGAATCCTATGTCAAGGGACGCTTTTCGTCATCCATGACCGCTTGTTGTCGCCGTCCATGGCGACAAACACCCTTGCCACAGGATTCCCGATCCTGCGCAAGGACGACAGTTGAATAGTTACCATTGTTTAACAATGGCGCGCCCTGCATTTGACGCTTTTCGCTTAGCCATCCCACCTTGGTATTGTTTGCGAAAGTATCAAGATTGGAATCAGGTTACCATCATAGTTGAGATCAGCGGGAATGCCAAGGGAAAGAACTGGCCGTTGCGGCTCATCTCAACGAGCAGTCTTCAGGCTGTCGCGCAGGTAGCGCCCGGTATAGGAGGCGTCACAGGCGGCAACCTCTTCCGGGGTTCCAGCGGTGATGACCCGTCCGCCCCGACTCCCACCTTCCGGGCCAAGATCAATAACATAGTCGGCTGTTTTAATGACATCGAGATTATGTTCAATTACTACCACGGTATTGCCGGTTTCAATCAGCCGATTGAGCACCTCCAGGAGTTTGTGGATATCGGCAAAGTGCAGACCGGTCGTCGGTTCATCGAGAATGTAGATGGTTTTCCCCGTTGCTCGCTTGCCGAGCTCGCGCGCCAGTTTGACTCGTTGCGCCTCACCGCCGGAGAGGGTGGTAGCACTCTGGCCGAGCTTGATATAACCCAGGCCGACATCCCTGATGGTCTGCAGCTTATTGTGAATTCGCGGAATATTTTCGAGAAACCGGCTGGCCTGGTTAACGGTCATGGCCAGGACTTCGGCAATACTTTTTCCCTTGTATTTGACTTCGAGGGTTTCGCGATTGTAGCGCGCCCCTTTGCAGACGTCACATTGTACGTAGACATCGGGGAGAAAATGCATTTCGATTTTGATGATGCCGTCACCGCTGCAGGCTTCGCAGCGCCCCCCCTTGACATTGAAGGAAAAACGACCCGGTTTGTAGCCACGAATTTTGGCCTCAGGCAGCTGAGCGAAGAGATCGCGGATATCGGTAAATACCCCGGTGTAGGTGGCAGGGTTGGAACGTGGCGTGCGACCGATGGGGGATTGGTCAATATCGATGACCTTGTCGAGTTGTTCGAGCCCGTTGATTTCCTTGACCGGGCCGGCTTTTTCCCGCGCCCGGTGCAGACGTTGGGCCAGGGTTTTGTAGAGGGTTTCGATGACCAGTGAAGACTTACCGGATCCAGAGACACCGGTAAAGCAGGTCAATACTCCCAACGGGATGTGCACATCGACCAGTTGCAGATTGTTGGCGCGGGCGCCTTTGATTTCGAGCCAGCGCTCGCTGGTGCGGCGTTCGCTCGGTATCATGATCCGGCGGCGGCCGGACAAGTAGTCTGCGGTCAGGGAGTCCGGACAAGCAATAACCTGCTGTGGCGTCCCCTGGGCGACGACGCGACCGCCGTTGACCCCGGCCGCTGGGCCCATATCGATGACATGGTCGGCAGTACAAATAGTCTCTTCATCATGTTCTACCACCAGCACCGTATTGCCGAGATCGCGCAAGCGCTTCAGGGTAGTTAACAGGCGTTGGTTGTCGCGTTGATGCAGGCCGATAGAGGGCTCATCAAGGATATAGAGAACCCCGGTCAGGGACGAGCCGATCTGGGTGGCAAGACGGATGCGCTGCCCTTCCCCGCCGGACAAGGTACCGGCACTGCGATTCAGGGTCAGATAATCAAGGCCGACATGGGAGAGGAAGGAGAGCCGTTCGCGAATTTCTTTCAAGATACGGCGAGCTATCTCCATCTCTTTTGGGGGCAATGTGAGCTGCTGAAAAAACGTCTCGGCATCAGTAATGGACATGGCGGTAGTTTGCTGGATGTTTTTGCCGCCAACAGTAATATGCAGGGCCTCGGGGCGCAGACGGGCGCCGTCGCAGGTTTGACAGGGAATGACATTCATGAAACGTTCGAGATTTTCGCGCACGCCGTCGGAATCAGTTTCGTGATAACGCCGTTCAAGATTGGGGATTATCCCTTCAAAGGGTTTTTCGTAAAAATGGCGATTGTCTCCCTGGTCATAGTAAAAACGAATGCTCGCGCCGCCGGAACCGTAGAGGATCATGTTCTGGACGGTCTGGGTCAGCTGATAAAAAGGGGTACGCATGTCGAACTGGTAATGCTGAGCCAGCGCCTCAAGCAAGGCCTGATAATAGAAGCCGGTGCGGCTGTCCCACGGCACCAAGGCGCCGTCGCGCAGGGAGAGTTGCGGATTGGGAACCACCTGTTCGCGGTCAAAGAGCATCCGTGTGCCGAGTCCGCTGCAGTCGGGGCAGGCACCGTGGGGGTTGTTGAACGAAAACATGCGCGGGGTGATTTCCGGGTAAGACAGCCCGCATTCAATACAGGCATGACGCGCCGAAAAGAGCATGCTGTCGCTATCGGGAACCTCTACCCGCACCAACCCGTCGGCGAGCTGTACTGCGGTTTCGATCGATTCCGCCAGGCGCGAGGTGATGTCCGGTTTCATCACCAGGCGATCGACAACCACCTCCAGGGTATGTTTTTTGTTCTTGTCGAGGGTCATGGGGTCACCGAGCTCGTACATTTCACCATCGATGCGTATGCGCACATAGCCGGCTGCCTGCAGCTGGGCCAGTTCCTTGCGGTATTCCCCTTTGCGCTCGCGAACGATGGGAGCCATTACCATCAGGCGGGATTTCTCCGGCAGCAGCATGATCTGGTCGACCATCTGTTCTACCGTCTGAGCCGCAATTTTATGTCCGCAGCGATGGCAGAGGATGTCGCCGACCCGGGCGTAGAGCAAGCGCAGGTAATCGTAGATTTCAGTCACCGTGCCGACAGTGGAACGGGGATTTTTTGAGGTTGTTTTCTGTTCGATGGAGATGGCCGGTGACAGACCATCGATCTGGTCAACGTCGGGTTTTTCCATCTGTTCGAGGAACTGCCGTGCATAGGCCGACAGGCTTTCGACGTAGCGCCGCTGTCCTTCTGCATAGATGGTGTCAAAGGCCAGGGTACTTTTTCCTGAGCCGGAAACACCGGTAATTACCACTAGCTTGTCGCGCGGGATGTCGATATCGATATTTTTCAGGTTGTGCTCGCGGGCACCACGGATACGGATATGGTCAATCATGTTTTTTTGTCAACTTCGTTAGGGGGTTGAGGTGTGTGGTATTTGCATCTCCGCCGCCATACGCAGAGCGGCACAAAGGCTGGCCGTGCTGGCCTTGCCGCTACCGGCAAGATCGTAAGCGGTACCGTGGTCGACACTGGTGCGGATGATCGGCAACCCCAGGGTCACATTGACCGCATTGTCAAAGTGCAGCAGTTTCAGCGGGATCAACCCCTGGTCATGGTACATGCAGATGACCGCATCAGCACTATCCTCGTGCACGGCAAAATGGAACAGGGTGTCGGCACTGTGGGGACCGCTGGCAGCAATTCCTTCAGCGCAGGCAGCTTGAATAGCGGGCGCGATCAGGCGCGGCTCCTCGTCACCAAACAAGCCATTCTCGCCGGCATGGGGATTCAGGGCGAGTACCGCCAGGCGCGGTTTTGGTAAAGTAAAATGTTTCTGCAGGGCGCTATGGGTAATGCGCAGGGTGGTAAGAATCGCCTCGGTAGAAAGCTGCCGTGCTACCGTTGCCAAAGGCAGATGGGTGGTCACCAGGCAGACCTTGAGGCTGGTACCGGCGAGCATCATCACCACCTGTTTGACCCCGCAGCGATCAGCGAGAAATTCCGTATGACCGGGGAAGCTGAAGCCGGCGGCGTTAATCGCTTTTTTGTTGATCGGACAGGTGACCATGGCGTGGGCTCTACCATTCAGGCATTGCTGTACCGCCCTGTCAATGTAGTTGGCCATGGCCTGTCCGCAGGCCTGATCCGGCTTGCTGTAGTTCAGGTTAGTTGAGGTCAGGCACGATCCGGCCTCGACTTCCAGCAGGCGGCCGTTAAAATCGAGGCGACATATTTCACCCTCAGCGTCTACCTCCCTGGCCGCTATCCCGAAAATGTGTCCGGCCTGTTTCAGGGCGGTAACATCACCGATAACCCGCACTCGCGCCGGCAGGACTTCCAGCTCGCCGTCAAGCATGGTTTTGACAATCAGTTCCGGGCCGATCCCGGTCGGATCGCCCATGGTGATGAGGATGTGTTGCATTATAGATTCCCTGATCAGGTTGTGGCGTAATTGACCAATATAGCGGAATCATGGGGGAGGAAACAAGAAGCGATGCAGAAAAGCTGGTTGATCTTTTTTGTGGTGGTATCAGTATCTGGGCTGTGACCGTTCAAGTTGGGTAATTGCCTGCTGAATCAGACTGTGAGTGTTTTCCGGCTCGGCTGCTTCAGGGCTGACGATGGCGGTTGTCCAGGGGATGCGTTGCTCGGGGAAGCTGTTACGCAGGTTGGCAAGTATCCGTTCAAGCAGCTCTGCCGCCGGGCCGCACGGAGTCTCGGGTAACAAAATCGCGAGACGCTGGCGTTGGTAGCGACAGAGCAGGTCGGATGATCTGATCTGGGTCTTGATCGCGCGGGTAACGCGGACAAGAAAAGGTTCAAGAAGTTGTTCGTCTTGTTGGTGGTGTTGGGTCAATTGTGGTTCAAGCAGCAGCAAGCTGACCGGGCGGCCTGTTAACTTGCTGCGCGACAGTTCCTTGCCGAGAAAATTGTCAAAGTAGAAGCGGCTGTACACCTGGTGTTCTGCCGCGACTTGTTCGTTAACGCCACTACCGGCCGGGGGGGGGCTCTGTAGAGGAGCAGCAAGCAGGGTCTGAACGACTCCAGTGAGGGCGGCAGTGGAGATCTTTTCGTCGACGTAGCTGCTACCTGCCGGCAGGCGCAGGCGAATGATGGATTTGTCGGCGGTAAAACAGAGCACACGGCAGAATCCCTTGCGCACGAGATCAGCCCAGGGGGGCAATTCCGAGGCAGGGGACTCCAGGTCACAGCAGATCAGATCAGCGGAGGTGTTTTTAACCAGCCGGTTCAGCTCCTCAGGGGTAGCGCAGAAATAGAGCTGATCGAACAACTCAAGATCGCTGACCCGTTGCGCCAGACGCTGACGGTGGTTTTCTTTTGAAGCAAAAATAATGGTGGATATGGGCATCGTACCTGTGCTCCGCTAGTTTCCCTCAGAAAATGACGTGATGTTCAACCGGAATGTATGGATAGACACCCGTCAACCTTAGAACCGGCGATCGATGTAGGTGTTACTGCGCAATTCTTCTTCCCACTCGACGAAACGTTCTTCAGTTTTCTGACGCCTGAGTTGTTCTTCAATGCTATTTTTAGCGCGTTCGAAGGCTAACTCTTCGCCCGTCTGGCGATTATTGATGATAAACACATGGAGTTGCTGATTGAATTCTGTCGGGGCGCTGACATCGCCGGTCTGTAGATCCTGCAGAGCCTGTTGCAGTGGTGCAGCGAGGTCACTTAGCACCACTTCCCCCATAATGCCCCCATCTGCCATGTTTCCTGCTTCAGCCAGAACCGTATCGAATGGCGTGCCGCTTAGCAGCTGCCGGCGACTTTTATTGGCCTGTTCCTCGATGTTTGTTTGATCGACACTGCTGCGATCGGCAGGAAGAGCAAAACTGATGCGGCTGACAAACAGCCGGGCCTGGGTATCAAACTGGTCGATATTCTCTTCAAAATAGCGGCGGACTTCGCCACTGGTGACCCGGGCGCGGTAATTGACCTCCTGGGACATCAATTTGTAGCGTAAAATTTCATCGCGGATCTGTTGGCGATATGATGCCAAGGTCATCCCTTCGGCGGTGAGAGCGACTTCCAGGGAAGCAGGATCAAGGTTATTGCTGGTCATTACGTCGTCAACGGCGGCGTTGACTTCCTGGTCGCTTACCGACAGGCCGAGTTCCTTGCTACGCTGTTGCAGCAGGCGATCATTAATCAACTGCTCCAGAACCTCCTGACGCAGTTCCAGCAGCTCCTGATCGCTGGGGGTACGATCCGAATTCTGACGCGTCAGCAGCATTTCAACCGCTTGCTCAAGCTGATAGGTGGTAATGATCTCAGCATTAACCACGGCGGCAACGCTGGAGATGGTTCGCGCCGCCAGCGGATTGATGGACGCTAGCAGCAATATAAGTAACAATCCTGAAATGTATTTTGTCATTTTTTCCTCTTTTAGTGGAACGATTGCGGAAGGATCTGCTCCCAGTCAATGATAACCTCGGTATTCAGACGCAACTCTTGTAGCCACTGCTGCAGTAATATTTCCTCCTGGTTGTGATAAAGCAGCTCTCTTATTTCATCGGCGACAGCAGCGAAAGGACGCTGTCCTGCCTGACGTTTGCGATCGACCAGCAACAGATGAAATCCATATGGGCTTTCCACCGGGTCACTGACCTGGCGCAGGGGCAGAGTAAAAATCACCGCATCAAATTCCGACGGGAGCGCTCCTGCTGAAAAATAGCCCAGCAGGCCACCATCTTCGCGGTCGGGCGAAAGAGAGTATTGTCTGGCAAGGGTGGCGAAATCTGCGCCTTCCTGCAAGTGTTTTTTTATTTCCAAAGCGGCTTCACGGGTTGCCAGCAGCATCTGATAAACGCGAACCTCTTCCGGACGTTGGAAGTCTGCGCGGTGGTTGCGGTAATAATCTTCAATGTCGGCCTCTGAAATGTCGATACGCGGACTAACCACCATTTCAGTCAGTTTACTGATCAGCAGTCGGAAGCGGAAGGATTCACGCCACAGTTCCGGACTAATGCCGGACTCACGCAGATTCAGTTCAAATTCAGCGCTAGTGTGAATTCCGCGAATGCCCGCGAGCGCCGCATCAAATTCATCAGGAGACAGGCGCACATCAAGGCGCGCAGCCTCAGCGTGAATCAGTTCACGATCGATCAGTTGGGCGACCATCTGCTGTTGCAGAAGGATTCTGTCTTGTGCAGGAATATTATCAATGTCGGGATAATTCATCTGCATCTGACGGTTAAATTGCTCCAGGCTTACAGTGCGATGACCAACCTTGATCAACGACGCTATGGTAGTCGGCTGCTGTGTTGCAAGTACTGGTGCATTCTCTTGCCGGCAGGCCGGCAGGCTGATAGCGAGAATCAACAGGAGCAGGTAACGGATCATGACAGACAGAGTGATCCTCCATGGGGACAAATGGAAGTGTGAAATTAGCACGATTACCTTTAAAAAACAGCCCTATTGTCAACTATTAAGCCTTTGTCTGAAAGCGCTTTCGCCATCAGAGTAACTGTTGTAGTTCTTTGCGGGTATGGATCATCAGTTCGGTCGGATTGTGGCGACCGATCTCCATGGTGAGGCGATAGTCGTTGCCGAGACGATAACGCTGTGCTTGTTGAGTGACCAGTTGACGGATATGGTCCGGGGAAACCGGGGTCGCGGCGTGAAACAACAGGCTGAGATATTTTCCATCGTATTCCAGTAGTTCAATCCACAGGCGTTTAAGCAAAATGCGGATGCGCATGGAGCCGATCAGGGTTTCGGCTGCGACGGGGAGTTCACCAAAGCGGTCACGCAGTTCATCGACCAGGTCAAACAGCTGATCATCGGTATCGGCGGCCGCCATGCGCTGATAGAATTGTAAGCGCTGATTGGGATCAGGCACGTAGGACTCAGGCAGAAAAGCGGAGAGGCCGAGGCGAATTTCCGGGTCGATACGCTCCTGACGTTCATTACCACGCAAGCGGTCAATGGTCTCTTCAAGTAATTCGTTGTACATTTCAAAACCGATGGCAGCGATCGGTCCCGATTGTTTTCCACCCAGCAGGTCACCGGCGCCACGCAGCTCAAGATCATGGCTGGCAATGCGAAAACCGGCGCCGAGTTCGGTCAGTTCCTGGAGAATCCGCAGTCGTTCACGTGCTTCGCGGGTCAGTGCCGCTTCGCCGGGAATCAGTAGGTAGGCGTAAGCGCGGCGATCACTGCGACCAACCCGGCCCCGCAGCTGGTAGAGCTGAGAAAGACCAAAATGATCGGCATGATTGATGATCATGGTATTGGCGCGAGGAATGTCGAGACCGTTTTCAATGATGGTTGAGGCCAACAGCAGATTGGTTTTGCCGCCGACAAAGTCGAGCATCACCTGCTCCAGTTCTTTTTCCGCCATCTGGCCATGACCAACGGCAATGGTTGCTTCGGGAACAATCTGGCGCAACTGCGCAGCCATGGCGTCAATAGTCTGGACGCGATTGTGGACAAAATAAACCTGTCCCCCACGGCGCAACTCACGCAGAATCGCCTGACGGATCAATTCCTCATCAAAACGGGTCACGTAGGTACGGATGGCGAGGCGATCCACTGGCGCTGTTTCGATGACTGACAGGTCACGTAAACCGCTCATGCTCATGTGCAGGGTGCGTGGGATCGGGGTGGCGGTCAGGGTGAGGATGTCGACTTCGGCCCGCAGCTGCTTGAGTTTCTCCTTGTGGGCCACACCAAAACGCTGCTCTTCATCGACAATCAGCAGGCCAAGATCCTTGAAGCGGACATCGCGCTGTAATAGCCGATGGGTACCGATGAGAATATCGATTGTACCTATTGCTACTGCCTCCAGGCTGGTTCGGTTCTCGGCGGCGGTACGGAAGCGCGAAATCATTCCGACACGGATCGGAAAATCTTCCAGCCGTTGACTGAAGCTCTGCCAGTGTTGACGCGCAAGGATTGTGGTTGGCACCAGTACCGCGACCTGTTTGTTATCCAGTACCGCTTTGACGGCAGCGCGCATGGCGACCTCGGTTTTACCATAGCCGACGTCGCCACAGATCAGCCGATCCATCGGCTTTTCGGACTGCATATCCTTTAATGTGTCGCGTATTGCCTGGAGCTGGTCGGCTGTTTCATCGTGGGGAAAGGTCGCCTCAAATTCGCGATACAGGTTATCCGGTGGTGAAAAGGCAAATCCCTGACGCAGTTCGCGCCTGGCGTAGATTTCCAACAGTTGGCGGGCTAATTCCTCAACCGCTGCCCGCGCTCTGATTTTGGCCTTCTCCCACCCCTGTCCGCCCATCTTGTCAAGCTTTGGGGTTTGTCCTTCGGCGCTGACATATTTCTGAATCTTTTCGATGCGCTCAATCGGCAGATAGAGGGTGTCGCTACCGGCATACTGGAGATGGAGATAATCTCCTTCAATGTCACCGGTTTTTAAGTGAGTGAGTCCACAATAGCGTGCAACCCCGTGATCTGTGTGGACGATATGATCATGTTCTTTGAGCTCAGCGAGACTTCCCAGCAGCTGACGGGCACGGCGGGCACCGCTCTGACGGCGATGCGTGCGGCGGCCAAAGATATCCTCTTCACTGATAACCGTCAGTTTGTCGTCGGGCAGGCTGAAACCGGCACTGAGGGTGCCGATGCTCAGCCGCGTCTGTCCCGGGGGGAGTTTGACAAGCCGTTGATCAGGGTCAATGTCGAGCTGGATGTCGTGGCCGGCAAGGAGTTCCTGCAGGCGTTCCGCCTGGCTTTGCTGGCGGCAGACCAGCAGAGTGCGCCAGTTGTCCTGGCGCGCCTGGTGCAGACATCCCATTAGAGGTTCAAGACCATCCTGGCCGCTGCTGGGTTTGGCTCGCAGGTTGTCGTTACCGAAACAGTTGAAGAAAAATCGCTGGCGTTGATCTTCCAATTGCAGCAGATGCAGGCGCGACAATTCGATGCGATTCGTCGCACTGAGCAGCTGGTTGACCTCCGTCATATCCAGGTAGAGTGCTTGTCGACTGGCGTGGGGAACGCGTTCGCTAACCATGCGTTGTTCGCCGTGCCTGATATCCTGGTCGAACTGATCAGCCTCGCGTTCCAGCGCCGGAGGATCGATCAACACCAGTCGGTGCTGGTCAAAATAAGCAGAAAGAGGATCCAGTTCAGGGTAGTTTAACGGCAGCAGAAAAGCGCGTCCAGGTGCCAGAATTCCTTCACGCAGTTCGGTCATGATGGCTTCGCGTTCCGCACGAGGAATAGAGAGCTGATCACAGCGCTCTTTGAGTTTAAGTGCCAGGGTTTCCAGAAATGGGCCGTGGAGGATCATCTCGCGGGCCGGGATCAGGGTCACTGCCGTCAGGGTGCTTTTTTCCGAACGCTGAGTGGCGGGATCGAAGGGACGGATCTTTTCAACATAGTCACCGTAAAAATCGATTCGCACCGGCGTTTTGGCATCAGCAGGGAAAATATCGATCAGATCACCACGCACAGCGAAAGTGCCACGATCCTCGACCAGAGATACCGGTTGGTAGCCGAGTTGCAGCAAGGCGTCGAGCAGGATCCGGCGCGGATATTCTTCGTCGGCGAGCAGAGGTAATATCACCTGATCGAGAACCTGACGGGGGATTACCCTTTGCAGCAGTGAGCGGATTGGCAGCACCAGAGCTTTTAAACGGAGTTCAGCCAATGCCGCCAGGGTTGACAGGCGTGTGGCTTCGAGTTCCGGATGTGGGGTCAAGGGGTCGTAAGGGTTCATCTCCCAATGGGGGAGCAGGCCAATCTGTTCAGTCCGTGGGTGGAAAAGACACAGATCGCTGACCAGTTGGCGAGCCTGCTCCTGGGTTGGGCAGAGGATAACTGTGAGCCCTTGTTGTTCGTTCAGCAGGCGTGCCAGCAGCAGGGCTTCGGCGCCGTCCCGCAGCCCGACAATATCGATGGTCTGCGTCGAACCGGCAATGGTATCGAGGCAGGAGCGTAGGGTGGCGTTACGGATGTGGCCGGATTCGGACTGGGTCATGGCGATTGTCTTTTTTAAAAAGGGACGGGCGCGCCATTGGCACGCCCGACAGGCTGAACGTTGTTGCCGTCCTGATCCCCTTAGTCGCGCGGGACATCCAGCATTCTTTCCAGGGCGGTCAATGCTCGTAAGCGGATCGGCTCAGAAACGGTAATGCGCGGCTCCAGGGTCTCCAGGCTTTTAAGGATATCGTCCAGGCTGGTCAGTTTCATGTTGGGACAGATCAGGCCGCGGCTGGGAATAATAAAGGTTTTGTCTGGATTTTCCTTGCGCAAGCGCCAGAGAATTCCCTCTTCAGTGCCGACAATGAAGGTGGTCGCAGGATTGCTGCGGGCAAACTCATACATGCCGCTGGTGGAACAGATGTGATCCGCTAAATCGAGGATCTCCGGCCGGCATTCCGGGTGAGCCATAAATAGAGCGTCGGGATTGTCGGTTTTGGCTTTAACGATTTCTTCAGTTTTAAGACGATCGTGGGTCGGACAGTAGCCTTCCCAGAAGATATAGTCCTTCTCCGGCACCTGACGGGCAATATAGCGCCCCAGGTTGCGATCGGGAACCATCAGCAGCTTTTTCGCCGGCCGGGAGCGGGCAACGCTGATGGCGTTGGAACTGGTACAACAGATGTCACTTTCGGCCTTCACTGCGGCGCTAGAGTTGACGTAGGTGACTACCGTGGCATCAGGGTGTTCTGCTTTTAAGGCGATCAGCCCTTCGGCAGTCACCATGTCGGCCATTGGACAGCCGGAATCGGCGCGCGGCAGCAGCACGGTTTTATCCGGTGCGAGAATAGCAGCGCTCTCCGCCATAAAGTGGACGCCGCAGAAGACAATCACCTCGCGGTCGGTCCTGGCGGCTTCCATCGACAGGGCGAGGGAGTCGCCGGTGATGTCGGCAACCGCCTGAACCTCGTCACGTTGATAATTATGAGCGATCAGCAGGGCGTTGCGTTCTTGCGCCAACTGGCGGATCTGTTGCTGCAAAGCATCTTGATTCATTGCCTTTTTACCTTTTTGTGAAGGGTCTGAAAGTGATCGGGATAATAGATCAAACCCCCTGATATGTCAATCGTTTCACCTCTTTGCTGGATGCTTGACAGGGGGGGCACAAGGGGATATTCTCGCCCCAATGCCAGCAGCTGTAAACGCTGATATTGCCCCCTTTTTCCTTTGATAACAACAACCTGCACCGCTGCAATCATAAGATGTAAGGTGGCGCAGCGACGAAAGGTCGAATAACTATGTTCGGAATCGGGATGACGGAAATGCTTCTTATCGCTGTTTTGGCGCTGGTGGTTCTGGGTCCGAAAAAACTCCCTGATCTGGCACGTTCCTTAGGGAAGGGCTTTGCCGAATTCAAGCGAGCAACCAATGAGCTCAAGAGTGCCATTGATCTGGAAACTAAAGCGGAAGAGGATCGCTACAAGGAAGAACTACGCGAAAAATACAAAGAAAAGGCAGTCAGATTGCAGGCTGAAAAGGCTGCCGAGGTCGCTACCGCTGAAGCCCATGTAGAACAGCAGGAGGAACAGTCACAGGTGGAACAACCGGGCGTAATTACGACTGAAGCCGCTGCTGAACAGAAGAAGGAGACGACGCCCCATGTCTGATGGAATGGCAATTACCGATCATCTGTCGGAACTGAGAAAGCGTTTGATGTATGCGGCTATCTCCTGGCTGGTAGCGTTTCTTGGCTGCTACGCTTTTGGCGAGCGGATTTTTGAAGAAATTGCCCAACCGGTTCGTGCCGCCTTGCCGGAAGGGAGCTCTTTGGTTTTTATCAGCGCCACCGAACCCTTTTTCACCATTCTCAAGGTGTCCGCTCTAGCCGGGCTGGTGGTGGCCTTTCCGGTGATTATCTGGCAGGTGTGGATGTTTGTAGCGCCAGGTCTTTACGGCCATGAAAAGCGTTTCGCCATCCCTTTTGTGGTGATCAGCTCGTTGTGCTTCGGGACGGGCACCTATTTTGGTTTTGCCCTGGTGTTTCCGACGATTTTTTCCTTTCTGGTCAACTATGGTACTTCCGTCAGTGGCGTTGAGGCCATGCTCTCCATGGGAGCCTATCTGACTCTGGCGACGCGCCTGCTGATCGCTTTCGGGCTGGTTTTTGAATTGCCAATTGTTATTTTCTTTCTGGCGCGCATGGGGGTTGTCGACCATGTCTGGCTGGCTAAAAACCGTAAATATGCACTGCTGACAGCTTTTGTTGTTGGTGCCACTCTGACCCCTCCTGATTTGATTTCCCAGGTTTCTATCGCCGTTCCCTTTGTTGTTTTGTACGAGGTTGGAATCGTCGTTGCCCGGCTGTTCGGCAAGAAAAAAATTCTTGAAGAAGAGGGAGATGAGGAGACGGCTACGGATACTGATTAAGTTTGTTGTTGGTATCTGTTCAGCACCGGATCGGGGATTCTATGTCAAGGGACGCTTTTCGTCATCCATGACCGCTTGTTGTCGCCGTCCATGGCGACAAACACCCTTGCCACAGAACCCCTGATCCTGCGCAAGCTCTACAGCTGAATAATTACTGTGGTTGTAACGTTCATGTACCTCTTGAAGGGGGATAATCCGCGATGCGCCTGACTATCAAAATCACCCTTGCGATCCTTCTGGGCGTGGTGCTGATCTTTTCCGTTTACAGCTATCTGTCGATCCAGCGCGAACGGGAGCAACTCAAGCGTAATTTAAGCCGTGAAGCTCGCCATATCGGTGAAAGCCTGCGTGTCATGGTAACCGAACTGTGGCAGCAGCACGGCGAGGACGAAGCTCTGGGTTTTCTGTTGCGTGCCAATCAGGGTTATTCTGAGACCCTGGTGCGCTGGATATGGGTCAGTGACAATGTTCCTTCTTCTTATCAACCCCGCGTTCCCCTTGCCCACCTTGATCGCTTGCATTTTGAAGAAACCGTTACGTTGATGGCGGCTTCGGATGAGGGACACGATTTTTTGTTGACCTATCTGCCGGTTTTCATTCCGGGGAACCGTCTTGGTGCCATCGAGCTGACTGAGTCGATGGAAGAAATGCATGAATATATTCAGGAGAGCTTGCGCCGCTCGGCTATTGTGATTGGCGCTCTGGTGGTATCGGGATTGTTGTTGATGACCGTGCTGGGCAGCATCTGGGTTGGTCGACCGATGCGCAAGCTACGTGCCCAGGCTGAACGGATCGGTACCGGTGATTTTACCACCAGCGTCAATCTTTCCGGCAGTGACGAACTGTCCGAGTTGTCGAGCACTATTGAGCGTATGCGCGGGCAGTTGGCCGAGGCTCGCGACGCCGAGCAGGTAGCCCAGGCAGCCAAGTTTGAGGCGCTGGAAAAGTTGCGTCATACCGAGCGTCTGGCAACCCTCGGGCAGCTGTCGGCGGGGATGGCTCACGAGCTGGGGACACCGCTCAATGTTATTGCCGGGCGCGCCAAACTGATCATCCGTGAAGGGATGATGGCCGAGGATATTAGCCGTTCAGCGATCATTATTCATGAACAGGCGCAGCGCATGACCGGCATTATGCGACAGCTGCTTAGCTTTGCCCGGCGCGGGGAAGCACGCAAACAGCGAATTGATCTGAATCTGGTGATGCGTGCTGTGTTGCCCTTGCTGGAGCCGACACTCAATAAACAACAGATTGAGCTTAGCGTAGAAGACGCTTCACAGGAGTTTCTGGTGTGCGCCGATTCAGCGCAATTGCAGCAGGTTTTGTTGAACCTGATTCTCAACGGGATTCATGCCATGCCTGATGGTGGCAGGATTATTGTGTCGAGTTTTCCCGTCACAGACGTCGATATTCCCGATGCTGTTGAAGATCCTGATCAGTCCTGGGCCTGTCTGCAGGTCAGTGATCAGGGCAGCGGCATTGAACCTGAGGTACAAAAGCTCATGTTTGATCCTTTCTTTACCACCAAGGATGTTGGTGAAGGAACCGGATTAGGGTTGTCCATTGCCTATGGAATCATTCAGGAGCACGGTGGCTGGATTGCCGTAGACAGTGTTCCCGGCAAAGGAAGCAGTTTCCGCGCCTATTTACCGGTGGATTGTCGCAAGGAGGAGACATGAGCAAGGCAAGTCTGCCGGGACGCATTCTGGTGATTGACGATGATCGTGCCCTGTGTGATCTCCTGTACGAGGATCTGCGGCATCGTGGGCATCAGGTATGGACAGCTCTGAAAGCTGCACAAGCGCGCGAGCTGTTAGATCAGCATCAGATCGAGATTGTTCTGACCGACCTGAATATGCCGGAAATCAATGGGATCGATTTCTGTGCCGAACTCCGTCAACGCCGAACCGATCTGCCGGTTATCATCATGACCGCCTTTGGCAGCCTTGAAACGGCAATTGCCGCGCTACGGGCGGGAGCTTACGATTTTGTTACCAAGCCAGTTGACCTGGATCTTCTTAGTATTTCCCTCGATCGTGGTTTGCAACATCGACATCTGCAGGAGACGGTGCGTCACCTGCAGGATCAGGTGCGCCGGCAGCAACCGGATGATGACCTTTTCGGCGAAAGTCCGCCGATGGTTAAACTTAAACAACAGATCGCTCGTATCGCCGATCTGGATACATCGGTCCTGCTGGCGGGAGAAAGTGGCACCGGCAAGGAGCTGGTCGCGCGTTCTTTGCACCGCCAGAGTCAGCGCAGCGACGGCTCTTTTGTTGCTTTAAACTGCGCGGCGCTGCCGGAGAACCTTCTGGAAAGTGAGCTCTTCGGACATGTGCGCGGCGCCTTCACCGATGCCCGCGAAACACGCAAGGGGCTGTTTGTAGAAGCTTCCGGAGGTACCCTGCTGCTTGACGAAATTGCCGAACTTCCCTTATCGCTACAGCCCAAGCTGCTGCGGGTCCTGGAGGATCATCGGGTACGACCTTTAGGCGGTAGCAGCGAGATCGCCTGTGATGTCCGGGTCATCGCTGCCAGCCATTGTGATCTGGGGGAGGCTGTGGCTGCTGGACAGTTTCGCAGCGACCTTTTTTATCGTCTCAACGTGATTCAGCTTGAATTGCCACCTCTACGCCGCCGTGGCGATGACATACTGCTCCTGGCAATAAAATTCATTCAGCAGCTCAGTCAGCGCTTTGGCAAGTCGGTGCTTGGCCTCGCGCAACCGGCAGCGGCCTGCCTGCTGGCCTACTCATGGCCGGGCAATGTCCGCGAACTGCGTAATACGATTGAGCGTGCAGTCGCCCTGACCCTCCATGACACCATTACCGTCGATGACCTTCCTGAAGCGGTTCGTCATCCAGGCAGCGCTGCATCCGTGCCGGCCAGTCTGGATGACGGGCAGACCATTATCCCCCTTGAAGAGATGGAACAGCGCTACATTCAGCAGGTACTTGATCGCCTGGATGGCAACCGCACTCTGGCCGCCCGCTTGCTCGGCGTCGATCGGAAAACCCTCTATCGCAAACTCAAGGAAAGCTGAGTTTAGTTTCTTTCCCAGTATCTGTTCAGCACGGGATCGGGGAACCTATGTCAAGGGACGCTTTTCGTCATCCATGACCGCTCTGAATAGTTACCTTTCCCAATTGAATGTCCCGGTGGGGCAATTTGCCCCACCGGGACATTCTGCCCCGCTCTGGCGTCCGTTAACTAGTTGAAAACTCAATCGTTGCGGTTGGCATGTCCTGTGCATATAAAAGATGGACATGAGCGTGTCGCGGCGGCTTTCCTATAGAGCGGCGGCAGCGAATTTACCCGTTACCGGAGATAACACTAGAGCGCCAATGGAAGCTTTTAGCCTTGACCTGACCCCGCGCGTACTGATCGCTGAAGATGATAAAGAGCTGCGGGAACTGCTGGCCCTGGTGTTGGAAAACGAGGGTTATCAGGTGTGTCAATGCAGCGATGGTGAGCAATTGTTGGCCAGGCTTACTGAACAGCACAATTTTAATCTGGTCATCAGTGATGTCCGTATGCCCGGATTATCCGGGCTTGAGGTTCTGTCGCGGCGTCGGGGCCAAATGCAACAGATCCCCTTTATCTGTATGACAGCCTTCGGTGATACCCAGACCCACCATCGGGCGCGACATCTGGGTGCAGCGGCTACCATTGATAAACCTTTTGATCTGGACGAGATGATGGAACTGGTAGCGCATGTTTGTCTCCGCAACGAACGCAATTAAAGGAGTCGATCATGATAAAAAATAAATTTTTGGGAATGCTGACTTTGTTGCTGATATCCTTGTTGATTGGCGGGATATCTCCTGTGTTGGCTCAGGATAGTGGTCTGGAAAGCCTGCGTGAAACCGGCAAGGCTTTTCGCAGTGTGGCCCGTGACATTTCACCGGCGGTTGTTTATATCGAGGTTGAACAAGATATCCAGGTACGCAGTCGCGACCCGCGGATGAACCCTTTTGAGGGGAGCCCTTTTGGCGAAGAATTTTTTCGCCGATTTTTCGGTGAGCCACCGCGGGGCGACGCTCCGGATCGCCAACAACGTCGTACCACCGGTCAGGGTTCCGGCTTTCTGATCTCAGCCGATGGCTACATTATGACTAATAACCATGTGGTCGGGGATGCCGATAAGATCACCGTTCAATTTCAGGATGGTCGCGAGTTTGAGGCGGAGCTGGTGGGTGCCGATCCGCCGACCGATGTCGCTCTGATTCGCATTTCCGCCGAGGAAGAACTCCCCTATATCAAACTGGGCGATTCCGACCGGCTTGAAGTGGGAGACTGGGTTCTGGCTTTCGGAAATCCCTTTGGTCTGTCTCACACTATGACTGCCGGCATCGTTAGCGCTAAGGGGCGCAGCGGTATTGGCTTGACCGACTATGAAAACTTTATCCAGACCGATGCTGCCATCAATCCAGGAAATTCCGGCGGCCCTCTGGTCAATCTTGATGGTGAAGCGGTTGGTATGAACACAGCAATCTTCAGTCGCAGTGGGGGTTACATGGGGATCGGCTTTGCCATTCCCATCAATATGGCTAAAAATATTTACCTGCAGTTGGCCGAGCATGGCAAGGTCACCCGTGGCCGTATTGGCGTCTACATTCAGGATATGACCCGCGAACTGGCGGAATCCTTTGAAATCGATCAGCGCAAGGGGATTCTGGTATCGCAGGTGATGGCAGACTCTGCGGCAGAAAAAGGTGGACTTGAACAGGGGGACGTCATCCTCAAGCTCAACGGAGTCACAGTGGATAATGTTGCTGCGTTCCGCAATCAGGTAGCGCTCACCCGTCCCGGTACCACCATTGAGCTGGAAGTTCTGCGCAAAGGGAAGGTACGCAAACACAAAATCATCGTTGATGCCATGGCTATTGAAACGGCCGCAAGTAATGATGCGCCTGCTGCTGAAGCCGGCGATGATACCTTACCCGAGATCGGTTTGCGATTGCAGAAATTAACTCCGGAACTGGCTGAGCAATTCGGTTATCAGCAGGAACGTGGTGTTCTGGTGGCAGCGGTTGAACCTGGTTCTGTGGCAGCCCGTGCAGGAATTGAGGCTGGTGCACTGATTGAAGAGGTAAACCGGGTCGATGTCAGTGACCCAAAAGAGGTTGTCGCTCTGGTCGAAAAGAGTAATAGGGATACGGTTCTGCTACTGATCCGTCAAGGCAGTGGCAGTCGATATATTGCATTGAGGTACAGATAAGAACACAGGTTTTGTGGAGCTCTGCTCAGCTCCACAAGGCCATCACATACTTTTATTGAACGTTACCTCCTACGTTCATTTCGGGGAATCAGCAGGATTCCCCTTTTTTTTATCCAAAATCTGCGTTAAAAGCAGTTAGACTGTTTCTTGTCAATAAACCAATAGCGGTAAAAGAATTTGCCAACTGATCCTTTAGGTACGGTTCGGAAGTGACGGGAGCCAATTGATGAAATTTAAACTGTTGATGTTTACAGTGTTGCTGGCTGTGGTGATGGCTTTTGTTTATCAGAACAGCGTCCCGGTAACGGTGCGTTTTTTTAATTGGGAATATGCGTTGTCTTTTGCCTTGCTGCTGATGTCGGTACTTGCCGTTGGCGTGATGTTGGGAATGTTGCTGGTATTACGGCGCCAGTCTTACAATAAAAAGAAGAAAATCGCCAAAGAAGCAGAACAGCAAAAGGTGGTGACTGCTGATATTACATCTTCCAGAGATGGCGGCAGTACAGATCTTGACCCCGTACGGGAAACACCGGAACAGGAAAAATTTTTTGTATCAGGAGAAGATGATGAGACAAACAATATTGATAACCGGAGCAACAGCGGGGTTCGGTAACGCGTGCGCCCGTCTTTTTGCCCGCCACGGCTGGCAGTTGATCCTTGTCGGTCGACGTACTGAGCGCTTACAGGCGTTACAACAGGAGCTTGGCGATACGGTCAGCGCTACTGTGGTTCTTGATGTACGCAACCGTGAGGCCGTGTTTCAGCAACTTGCCGATCAGCCACCGGTCGATGTGCTGCTCAATAATGCCGGGTTGGCCCTGGGCCTCGAACCGGCCTGGAACGTCGATATCAGCGATTGGGATACGATGATTGACACCAACATCAAGGGGTTGACCTATTGTACCCGCGCCCTGCTGCCGCAGATGGTAGAACGCAATAGCGGTCATGTTGTCAATATCGGCTCAACGGCAGGGAGCTGGCCTTATCCGGGGGGTAATGTTTATGGCGGTACCAAGGCTTTTGTTGAGCAGTTCAGTCGCAATCTGCGTGCTGATCTGCATGGCAGCGCTGTGCGGGTGAGCTATATTGCGCCGGGGATGGCTGAAAGCGAGTTTTCTGAGGTGCGTTTCAAGGGGGATGTGGATAAGGCTGCCCAGGTGTATCGTGGCACGAACCCGTTACGCCCCGAAGATATTGCAGAAACAGTGTACTGGGTAGTGAACCGGCCACCCCATGTCAACATCAATGCCATCGAATTGATGCCGGTTCAGCAGAGCTGGAATGCTCTGGCGGTACACCGCGAATAGAAAAAGTCCTAAAGGGTTGGCCGAAAGCTGTCGACAGGTAATAGCAATGGTAATTTTTTCGATTTTTCAACAAGTTGTCATTACCATGTACCCCAGTGAGAGATAAAAGGCGATGGCCGACTTACGTGTCAGCGACACTAAAGGGTATCTGCTCTACCGTGAAGTGGAGCCGGTACAGCCTTATCCGCGTATCGATCCGCAGCAGCCCCACGATGAAAAGTCGCGTGGGCAGGAACAGACGCGGGAAAAAAAGGATGGCCAACCGCGTCGGCGCTTTGTCGCCATGCGTCAGTTGATTGATCGTCTGAAAGAAGTCGGCAAGCTTGAGCGTATCACCTATCCGGCGCTACTGAAGGAGTTGGGCAGCGTCGGCGTTGGACATGCCGATAGAGAACTGTTTGAACTGCTGAAAGCTCACCAGGTGCCACCTGAAGGGCTTAACCACCTGGCTGCGCAAATTCGCACCCTGATAGCTACTCCCGATGTCGGTTTTGGTTTACCCCTCGACGCCGAGCATAACGTCCTGCCCTATTTCAGCAGGGGCTTGGCGGTGGTACAGCTATGCTACCTTCATCTGGAACTGTTACCCGGGCAGGAAGGGCCGATGCTGGTCGATACCATTGCCCGCGATGGATCTTTTCGTTGTGGTACCAGGTATTTACAAGCGGAGTTTCGACCCCAGGTCAAAGCACAGTACGATTCCGCTTTAAATGTTGATATCCGAATAATGGTTGCTGTAGGTGAAATGGACGAGGAAAATCGCCGCGCGATCCTTTTTGAACGCTCACCCGGAGTTTACGCTCTTTATACAGACAAGCAGATCAGTCTGTCGATCTGAGCGCCCTTTTTTAGAATAACCGGAACGGCTGATCGTTGAGTTTGACCTTCCCGTCATCATAAGCTACCCTCAGGCGAAAGCGATCCCCCTCCATTCGGGTTAAAAAGCCCAGTTGAACCAAACCTCCGAATATCATCCGCAACTCTTCTTCTTTTCTCACAATATTGGCGGATTTCCCCTGCGCCTGCTCCACCAGTTGGTTGAGCAGGGCGAGGATGACCACGTCAAAGTCTAATTGCAGCTCCAGCTTCAGCTGCTCAAGTAGTTTATCAAGGGCGATCTGGGTTGAACCCGGCATCAGGGTCGCATGCCCCGTGCCAGTGAGCTGCCCGTGACTGCTTGTCAGGGTCAGATTACTCAAGTCGAGAGTCGCGCCCGATTCCAGCAGGGAGTGAAAGACCGGCTGGATAATTTCCTCAATAAACGCATCACCAGCGAAATTGTTATTGATGTGACGCCGCAATTTGTTTCTTGCGGTCATAAGGGCCCCAATCACCCGAGGATCCAGCTCATTGAGTTCGAGAACCAGGCGCCCTGCGGCAAAAGTGCTGTCGCCCGCCTGAAGGCTGGCAAATGACATGTCGGAGCGGGTAACATAACGCTGAGCGGCATCAATGAGGTTTACCCCTTCAATGGTGAGGCCACTGATAACAAGAGGGCGATCGTTGGCAGTGTCCAGGGTTAGACTGTTGAAACGGGTGTTGCTTTGACCGAGGGGAAAATGATCGAGGTTATGCAGGGTAGCCGACGTGTGGATTCCGGAGATCAGGAAGCGGTTGAGATCATCGACAAGTTCGATCTGCTCAAGGCTGAAGTCCCACGAAGCTTCTGTCGCGGCAGCATTAACGCGCCCTTCACCGGCAATGCGATCGATGGTGACCGTCGTGCCGTCAGCGGTTTCCACTGTCAGGCGGGGGAGCGACAACTTGCTGCGTGCTGATCCGGTGGGACCGATATCGGTGACAATCCGTAGTCCCTCAAGCAATGAGGATGTGGCGGAGCTTGGCACCGGGGTGGTGATCATGGTGACGCCCCAAGCATAGTGGCGGATCAGATGGTGAAAGTCGTAACGACCCAGATCAGTAATATCAACGCTGGTAATCGCTTCGGCGGTAAAAAAGCGCCGCTCATAGCTGACCAGTCCATTGGTGGTGTTGATCGGAGCATAGTGGTTGGAACGTTCTACCCATAGAGCAAAATACTCTTCCGCCTTGATGCTGCAATACCAAGTCAGGGTGAAGAGGGCAACGAGGGTAATGATGAGGGTCGGGGTCAGCAGTTTTTTCCACATAAGGACTTCCTTGATATTTGAAAACTGGTCAACGGCGCAGATAGCTTGAGGCTTTTTGCCCTAAGGCTTTCCAGGTGCCGAGCAGCCCCAGTATCATGGTAAGAGTAATTCCCGTCAACAGGGTGAGCAGTACCGCCATTCCCTGCAGTTGAAAATCGCTGTTCAAGGGGCCTTCCAGTATAGCGAAAGCTGCCAGGGTACCGATGAAAAGACTGACCCCGCCGGTGATCAGGCCGAGTAATAGAAACTCAGCGGCAAAGACCAGCAGAATATCATGGCGGGTAGAGCCACAAACTTTGTAGATGACAGCATCACGGATACGCCGATGCTGATCAGCAGAAATAGCGCCAACCAGTACCAGCAGACCCGTCAACAGGGTTACTGCCGCCATCCCTTTGAAGACTCGGCCGATATTGTCGAGAGTCCGCGCGACATTGGCAAGGATCTCGCGCACGGACACGGCTGTGACGTTGGGGAAGGTCGTGGTGATTAAACGGTAGAGTTCCTCTTCCTGTTCCTCCGGTAGATGGGCTGCTGCGAGAAAACTGTGGGGTGCCTGCTCCAGAGTGCCCGGCGCGAAGATCAGGGCAAAATTGAGTTGCATAGATGACCAGTCGACAACGCGCAGATTGGCGATTTCGGCGGTGATGGTGCGTCCGAGAATATTGACGCTGATGGTGTCACCGATACCAACTCCGAACCCATCGGCCAGATCGGCGGTGATGGAGAGCAGCGGTGGCCCCTGATAGTCCTCCGGCCACCAATCGCCGGTGGCAATCTGGGTTCCTGCCGGCATGGAGTCAGCATAACTGAAAAAGCGGTCTCCCCGAATCGCCCAGCGTACTGACGGATCAATGGTTTTTTCCGCCACCGGAACCCCGGCAATGGCGCTAATACGCCCCCGCAGGGTTGGTGATGCGTCAAAGATGACATCCTGAGAATAGTCAGCCAGCATAGCACTGAAGGGATCAATCTGTTGAGGTTGCAGGTCAAAAAAGAAGAAGGTCGGGGCTTTCTCCGGCAGGGTTGTAGTCACCAGACTGTTGAGGTTGCCCTGGATCTGGACGATCAGCACCAGCACGGTCAGTCCGATGCCGAGGGAAAAAACGATATTAGCTGCCGGCGAACCGGGGCTTTTCAGGCTGGTCAGGGCCAGGCGCAATAGCGGGTGTGACGGCCGGGGTGCCATCCGGGTGAGTTTGATGACCAGGGCAGCGAGAAAATGAAAGAGCACAAAACACAGGGCGGCACCACAGACAAACCACAAGGCCAAACGCTGGTCAGCACTACTGAACAAGGCAACGGCGATGAGCATAATCGCAGTGGCGATCATGGTGACCCGCACTCCGGCCCCCACGGTTTTTTTGCGGGTTTCGACGTACCCGCGAAACAACAAGGCCGGTGGGATGCGACAGGCATTTCCAAGCTCTTTGAGGGAAAACAGCAGCGCCGTTAACAGACCGAATGAAGCAGCGACCAGCCAGACTTTGGGGAAAAAGTTTCCGGCCAACGGGAATGGCAGGGAAGTGCCCAGCGCGGTGCTGAGCGCCCAGGGGACAGCTGCGCCAGAGGCCAGGCCGACGAGGGTGGCGAGAGCTCCGAGTAAGAGCACCTGTAACAGATAGGTGGTAAAAATGAGGTTGCGCGAAGCGCCCAGAGATTTCATCGTCGCAATGTGGTTAACTTTGCCACCGAGATAACCACGTACTGCGCCGGTAACCCCCAGGCCACCCAGCAGCAAAGCACAAAGACCAAGCAGGGTGAGGTTGGTTTCCATCCGATCGAGAAAGTCACTGATGCGCGGGGAGGCCTGCCGCCAGGTGCGCACACGCCAGCCGGCGTCGGGAAAGCGACGATCAAGCTCTTGTCTGAAGGTATCGACCTGCTCGCGGTCGGAAAGTTGCAGGCGATAGTTGTAATCGACCAGACTGCCCGGTTGTACCAGTCCGGTTTGCATCAGCGCGGCCTGGTCAATCATTACTCGTGGTCCGAGGGTAAAGGCACCAAAACTGCGATCCGGTTCGTTGAGCAGGCGGGCGCGGATTTGAAACCGGGTTGCCCCGAGCTGGATCAGGTCGCCGACGGCCAGGTTAAAGCGGTCGAGGAAGGCCGACTCAACCAGAGCACCGGGCAGACCATCATGTTTGGAAAACGCTTCTTCCAGAGATTGTGGGGGATCAAGCAGGAGTTGGCCATAGAGGGGGTAGTGATCATCCACCGCTTTGAGTTCGACCAGGCTACGTTGCTTTGACTCAACGGCCAGTGCCATGGTACGCAGCTGAAGGGTGCTGGATAGCTTAGCTGTCTGCTGTAAAAAATCGATTTGGGCGTTATCTGCAGGGCGATGGGCGAGACGCAGTTCCAGATCGCCACCGAGTAAAGCACCGGCATCATCAAGCAGTCCCGACCGGGCTGCGGCACTGAAATTGCCGATAGCGGCGACAGCAAAAACCCCGAGGAACAGACAGGTGATGAAGACCCCGAAACCACGTAGACCGTTACGCAATTCGCGGCGTGTTAACCGCAATGCCTGGGGCAGCAGACTCATCATGATGTCTGCTCAGCAGACGCTCCGAGTATGCCATCGGCAATACGGATGGTGCGGCTGCAGCGTTCAGCAAGGCTGGTATCGTGAGTAATCAGTAACAGTGACGTTCCTTTTTCCTGTTGCAGAGAAAACAGCAGATCCATCACCATCATGCCGGTATCCTGGTCGAGGTTGCCGGTTGGCTCATCAGCAAGAATCAGGGCCGGCTCGGTGACAAAAGCCCGTGCCAGAGCGACACGCTGTTGTTCCCCGCCCGACAATTCGCCGGGAAAGTGGCCGCTGCGCTGAGCCAGTCCTGTGGCTTTCAGGGCAGCGGCCGCCCGGTCGAGGGCCTTATCGTCGCCGGAAAATTCCAGCGGCAGGGCGACATTCTCCAGTGCTGTCATGGTCGGGATCAGGTGAAACGACTGGAAAACGATACCGATATGGGCACGACGAAAGCGTGCCAGGGCATCTTCGTCAAGACAGTTGAGGGTGGTGCCGGCAACCCTGATAATGCCGCTGGTGGCCGGTTCCAGACCGGCCAGGGCCATTAACAGGGTGGTTTTGCCGGCGCCGGACGGTCCGACGATGCTGATGGTTTCCCCCGCCTCAACGCGCAGGTCAATTCCCCGCAAGATATTGACCGGCCCGGCGCCACCGACTAGACTCAAATGAAGATCGTTAATCTCAATGATAGGATCAGGCATGAAAACTCCTGTTTGCTGGTTTTTGGTGGTGCTGTTGTCAGCACCTTTGAGTGTTGCTGCAACTGGGCCGGTTACCATTCTGATGCTGGGCGACAGCCTCACCGCCGGTTACGGCCTGGCCGAAAGCGAAGCCTTCCCGGCCCAACTGGAAGCGGCACTGGTCGAGCAAGGCCATTCAGTGCGCATTATCAACGCCGGTATTTCCGGCGATACCAGCGCCGGTGGGGCGGCCCGCCTGGAATGGAGTCTGGTTGATAACCCTGATCTGGTCATTGTCGCCCTGGGGGCTAACGATGCCCTGCGGGGCTTAAGTCCCGACCAGACCCGATCTAATCTAGCCGCCATCATCACGCGTCTGCAAGAGCGGCATATCAACCTATTATTGGCCGGGATGCTGGCACCGCGCAACATGGGCGAGGTGTATTATAGCAGTTTTGATAAAATCTATCCGGAATTGGCGCAGGAATTTAATGTTCCCCTTTATCCTTTTTTTCTGCAGGGGGTGGCCGGCAAACCGGAGCTCAATTTGACGGATGGAATTCATCCAAATCGCGCAGGGATACAGGTCATGGTGGAGGGAATTTTGCCGCTGGTGATGGAGTTGGTGGAAAAAATTCAGTAGGGTTTCTTCTCAGTTTCCTCCCTGAAGCCATATTGTCCTTAACGAAATTTGTGAAAGCTTGCTGCGGTTTTACCAGCGTGTCCCTGTCCAACGGCAATCTGCGCGTCAAGTTGGCGCAGAACGGCCCTGACAATGAGCCGGTTGAGGTAGCGACCCTGATAATGCCGGTGGCGACGGCGCCAATCCTTGTCAACGGACTGGCTAACGCCCTGCAGCAACTTGAAGAGCAGATCAAAGCGAAACAGGCGGAGATGACGGTTGAAGGGGCAGCAAGGCCGAACCAATTCAGCCCTATTGATGTATCAAAAGGCAGATCTTGAGTCGCCTGCTGTTGCTCTTTTCAGTGTCATCATTCCCCTTTGCTATCCCCCTTGTCTATGGTAGCGTTATCATCCACAACCGCTAACGAATGTGTCCCGGCGAGGAGGATTCACCATGGAGCGCTTTTTCAACAATGCCGGCCCCACCAAGCCGGAGCTGCATTACCATATTGACCCGTTGACCCGCCTCGACTGGGACGAGATTCAGCAGCTGATTCGGGAGCAGCGTTACTTTGTCCTCCACGCCCCGCGCCAGACGGGAAAAACCTCGACCCTGCTGGCGATGATGAAGGCGCTCAACGAAGCCGGGATCTACGCCTGCGCTTACGCCAATATTGAAGGCGCCCAGGCCGCCCGGGGTGACGAAACCCAGGGCATTCCGACGGCCTGTGAGGCCCTAATCGATTCTATTGAGCGCCAGACGGGGCATCCAACAATTGCCGAGTGGTATAAAATCCACAAGGCGGGCACCAGCCTCAGTATATGCTCTCCTGACTTCTGGGCTTACTGGTGCGAAACCACCAAACCCACCGTCCTGCTCCTTGACGCAGTCGACGCCCTGGGTCGGCGATACCCTGATTTCCCTGTTGCGTCAGGACTGCGCCGGTTACGCCCAGCGCCCCGAAGCCTTCCCTCGCGATTATCCTGTGCGGAGTGCGTGATGTCCAGACTACCGCATGCATCAGGGCGATGGCGAAGTCATCACCGGTGGCAGCGCCTTTAATATCAAGGCCGCCTCCTGCGCATGGGCAATTTTACCTGAAGAGGGAATCCTGTGCCCTCTGGTTGCAGCATACCGCGACTACGCTTGCGGCCTTTGATTAAAGATTCTTCCCCGAACCCGGGAAGATACCAAAGGGCAACCCTGGCTGGTCAACGCCCTCGCTTATGAAGTCACCCTGGCAATCGAACCTTACGTGACCGCAGCCTTCCCGTCACCCTGACCGACTACAAACAAGCGCCTGCGAGAGCTTCCGATTCAGTCCCACGACCCACCTCGATCAGCGCGCCGATAAGCTCAGGGAAAGCGCGTTCATGCCGTGATCTCCTGATTGGTCATGTTCGTTGATGACCGCACGGAAGATCGTCATGGCCACGATCACCCCGCAGCAACGCGAGCGTGCCGTCAAGGCGACAGCTCCGGCCGCACGGGTCAAGGCCAAGCCCAAGGACCGCGGGGCTGTCGGGAGCACGATGCTGCCCTCCCTGACCCAGCGCATCATCAAGCGCATCAAGGCCAAGCATGGGTGGGTGAGCGTCGCGCAACTGATCGCCCTGGCGCCCGAGCGCCTGGACTCCAAGGGCGTCGCCAACCTGCTCCACCGCTACCGGTCGACCGGGCAGATCGTCCAGCGGCGCTCGGAGCTCCGCAGCTGCTGTTGCAGGCCTTTCTGCAACGCATCATCAACGGCGGCGGGCGCATCAGCCGTGAATATGGCCTCGGACGCAAACGCACCGACCTACTGATTGAATGGCCGACGGATCCCGTTCAGGGCATGTACGGCCCCTTGCAGCGGATTGTGATTGAACTCAAACTGCTGCGCGGCCATCTTGATACCCTTATCGCTACCGGTCTGGAACAAACCGCCGACTACAGTTCCCGCGTCGGTGCTGACGAATCCCATCTGATCATTTTCAACCGTGACCCGGATATATTATGGGATGCAAAAGTCTGGCAGCGGGACGGGGAGCATGGGGGATTGACTATCGGGATTTGGGGAGCGTAGGGAGGTTGTCCTGTCCATGACCCGACTGCTGATTATCGAAGATGATAAAGACCTGCGCGAGACGTTGGGCGATTATCTTGAGTTCGGCCATGCGACGCTGTTGGCAGAGCTTCCTATTGTGGTGGACCGTTGAGTGGCAACGCTTTGAAAAAAGGGGGGAAACAGACCCCTACCCGCCTCTATTTGATTGACAATCAGCAGAACTATTGGCATGTTTCTGGACCTCTGGCAAAATACCAGCGCCCTTTTTTAATGGTTTCAAGGAGAATCACCGATGCATATTTTTACCGACGGATTTACCAGCGTATCCCTGTCCAACGGCAACCTGCGGGTCAAGTTGGCGCAGAACGGCCCTGACAATGAGCCGGTTGAGGTGGCGACATTGATAGTTCCCGCCGCATCAGCGCCGAGCTTTGTCAATGGCCTGTCCAATGCTCTACAACAGCTCGAGGAGCAGATTAAGTCCAAACAGTCCGAGATGGTGATTGAAGGATCGGCCAAGCCCAACTGATGTCATATTGTGGCGGGCAGGAAGTGATTATACTGCCATTTCCTGCCCGTGTCAGTTTGATGATGGGCGCCAGCGTAAGCGTGGTTTGCGGGCTGCCGTCGCTTCGTCAAGACGCCGGCGCCGGGCGCGGGTCGGGGCTTGTTTGAGTTTGTCCGGTTCATGCTCGGCTTCAGCGGCAATAGCGAGCAGAGCATCACAGAAATCATCAAGGGTCTGTTTGCTTTCGGTTTCCGTCGGTTCGATCATCAGCGCCCCGGCCACCACCAGGGGGAAATAGATGGTCGGTGGATGAAAGCCGTAATCGATCAAGCGCTTGGCGACATCGAGGGTACGGCAGCCGCCCCCCAGATTCTCTTCGGAAAATACCACCTCATGCAGTGAACGCTCGGTAAATGGCAGGGCGTACACACCCTCCAGCCGGGCGCGGATATAATTCGCGTTCAGCACCGCCAATTCCGTTGCCTTTTTCAGACCGGGGCCGCCCATGGCGAGAATATAGCTGTAGGCGCGCACCAGAATACCGAAATGACCGTAAAATGCCTTGACCCGTCCGATGGAGTGGGGACGCTCATAGTCGAAACGATAGTTCTGATTTTCTTTGATGATGACGGGCAGCGGTAAGTAGGGGATCAGTTCTGCTGAAACGCCGATCGGCCCGGCGCCGGGTCCGCCGCCGCCATGGGGGGTAGAGAAGGTTTTATGCAGGTTGAAATGCATGACATCAATGCCCAGATCGCCGGGACGGCTGATCCCCATCAGGGCGTTGAGGTTGGCACCGTCGCTGTAAACTAGCCCCCCCTGTTCATGAACCAGGGCGCAGATAGCGCGGATATCCGCCTCAAACAGACCGAGGGTGTTGGGGTTGGTGATCATCAGGGCGGCGACCTCGTTGGACATGACGGCGGCGACAGCGTCGCGGCTGAGGATGCCATCGGAAACCACCGGTACCACCTCGTAACCACAGAGGGCGGCGGTGGCCGGATTGGTGCCGTGGGCGGTGTCAGGAATGATGACCTTGGTGCGCTTATTGCCACGCGCTTCATGCCAGGCGCGGATCATCAGCATGCCGGCCAGTTCCCCCTGCGCTCCGGCCGCCGGTTGCAGACAGATGGCGGGAAAGCCGGAAACTTCGGCCAACGCTCGTTCCAGCCGATACATCAGCTCCAGTGCCCCCTGATTCAGCGCTTCCGGAGTCTGCGGGTGGATGTCGCTAAAGCCCGGCAAGCGTGCCGCTACCTCGTTGATCTTGGGGTTGTACTTCATGGTGCAGCTGCCCAGGGGATAAAAGCCGCTATCGACCCCATAGTTCCAGGTCGACAGGCGCGTATAGTGGCGAATGACATCAACTTCCGACAGTTCGGGGAAGCCAGTAATCTCATCACGCAGCAGCTCGGCAGCAGGTGCTGTGTGCGGTACATCTGCCTCAGGAAGGCTGAAGCCAATGCGTCCCGGCTGTGACTGTTCAAACAGCAAGGGTTCATCCAGAACCAGACCGCGGGAATCAGTTCCAATCATCGTTTGCCTCCTGCCAGGGCTGCTACCAGTTGTTCCATCTGTTGTCTGCTGTTCTGTTCAGTTACACAGATTAGCAGCCCGGACTCAAGACCGGGGTAATCGCGGCCTAAGGCCACGCCGGCGAGAATCTTCTGTTGTTCCAGGCGTTTTTTGAGATCGGCAACCGGCTCCTGACAGGTGACGACAAACTCGTTGAACACCGGTGCGCTAAAGGGCAGGGAAAAACCGTCAAGATCAGCGATCTGTTCACGCAGCCAGTTGCTACGGGCATAATTGATTTCAGCCAGCTGGCGTAGGCCCTGTTTGCCGTGCAGCGCCAGGTAGATGGAGACCATCAGGGCGCACATCCCCTGATTGGAGCAGATATTGGAGGTCGCCTTTTCACGGCGGATATGCTGCTCGCGGGTGGCCAGGGTCAAGACAAAACTGCGCTTGTCGTCGAGATCGACGGTTTCTCCCACCAGACGTCCGGGGAGCAGGCGCATGTCCTTATCGCGCACAGCAAAAAAGCCGATCGTCGGACCACCAAACGCCAGGGGGAGTCCGAAGCTCTGCCCATCGCCGACAACAATGTCGGCCCCCAGTTCACCGGGAGATTTGAACAGGGCCAGCGCCAGGGGTTCGGCGACGGCGGTAATCAGCCGGGCGTCGACGGCATGGACGCTGGAAGCAAGAGTCGAGATATTTTCAATACAGCCAAAGTAGTTAGGGTAGCCAACAACCAGGGCGGCGACCCGTTCATCGAGCAGTGGTTCAACCTGCTCAAGCGTAGTTACCCCGTTGGTGGCTTCAATGGTGATCAGCTCAATATCGAGATAGCGGCAGTAGGTGGCGATCGTCTGGCGGTAATGGGGGGGCAGAGCGGCGGATATCAGCACGCGGCTGCGTTTTTTTGCCGCCCTGATCGCCAGCAGTACCGCTTCGGCACAAGCTGAGGCACCGTCGTACATGGAGGCGTTGGCCATATCCATCCCGGTCAACTGGCAGATCATGGTCTGGAATTCAAAGATCCCCTGCAGGGTTCCCTGGCTGATTTCCGGTTGATAGGGGGTGTAGGCCGTGTAGAACTCGCTGCGACTGACGAGGTGGTCGACCACCGCTGGAATAAAGTGGTTATAGGCGCCACCCCCGAGAAAGGATGTCCAGTCGGAAACCGGGGTGTTTTTTGCGGCCAACAGGCGCAATTCCTTGAGGATATCGGTTTCCGCCAGTCCCGGCGGCAGATCGATGGGGCGGGTCAGTCGACAATCAGCCGGGATGCCGGAAAAAAGGGCATCCGTAGCGTCGACGCCAATGGTGGTCAGCATCTGCTTGATATCAGCGGCGGTGTGGGGCAGATAGCGCATGATATTCCTTTCAACGTGAAAACGGCTTCCAGGTCCAGTTCTCGCAGGTGGCGGTACGATCTTCAGATCAGTCTTCTTTGATCAGCTCCTGATAGGAATCGGCGTCCAGCAGATCATCAAGCTCCTGTGGATTGCTCAGGCGGATCTTGATCATCCAGCCGTCTTCATAGGGCGAGGTATTGAGGGTTTCCGGGGCATCGGGTAATTCCTCATTGATTTCCACGACCTCACCACTTAAGGGGGAATAGATATCGGAGACTGCCTTGACTGACTCGACCACCCCACAGGGTTTGCCGGCCTCGAGCTCGTCGCCAACCTCCGGCAGCTCGACGAAGACGATGTCTCCTAACTGGCTCTGGGCAAAATCACTGATGCCGATGGTGGCGATGTCCGCTTCAATGGCGATCCATTCATGTTCTTCGGTGTATTTCAGTTCGTCGGGAAAATCCATTGTTTCCTCCTTGGTTAAAATTGGTCCCTGGCGGGATACCTGATTGCTAATATTGACAGCCCTCGGTAAGCTTACTACTGAGTCACTGAGGGCACTGATAAGTTCATAAAAACCAAGTTTTCTCTGTGTTCTCTGTGACTCAAGAGAGCGAAGAGAACGGGTGCTGAAAAGATTTTCTCTTTACTGAAGCCAAGAGCATAACCAGTTTACACAAACGGTAAGGTGATCTTTTCGGCATCCTTGGCACTCTGGCGGATCTCAATCTGCCAGGAGTGACCGCTCGTTGCCGCCTGGGTGTCAACCAGCGCCAGGGCGATCCCCTGTTTTAGCGTTGGTGAACTGGTGCCGCTGGTGACGAATCCGACCGCTCGGCCGTCACATAACACCGGACACCCCTGGCGTGGAACGCCGGGAACTGTCAGTTTAAGGCCGATCAGTTGGCGCGGAATACCCAGTTCGCGGGCTTTGAGCAGTGCCGCGCGGCCGACAAAATTCCCTTTAGCAAGCTTGGTGATCCACCCGAGACGAGCTTCGAGGGGCAGGATATCTGCTGAAATTTCATGACCGTATAATGCGTAGCCTTTTTCCAACCGCAAGGTGTCACGCGCACCGAGACCGCAGGGGATCAGCCCGTGGGGCTTACCGGTTTCCAGTAACGCCTGCCATAGCGCTGTGGTAGCATCTGCCGGGCAATACAACTCAAAGCCGTCTTCGCCGGTATAACCAGTGCGGGAAATCAGCAGATCGATGCCGGCGACCGTTCCCGGGCTGCAATGATAATAGGTCAGCTCGTCGAGATGGACGGGGGTCAGGGGCGCCAGGATGGTCTGAGCCTGAGGTCCCTGCAGGGCGAGCAACCCATAGTTGTCGCTGTCGTTGGTTATTCTCAGATCGGCATAGTTGCCTGATGAGGCCAGGGACTGAAGCCAGTCCAGATCCTTGGCGATGTTGGCCGCGTTGACGCAGAGCATGAAGTGCTCGGCAGTGAAGCGATAGAGGGTCAGGTCATCGACCACGCCACCGTGTCCATAGCACAGGGCGGTGTATTGAATCTTTCCGTTAGTGAGTCTGGTCAGGTCGTTGGTGGTGACATACTGAAGAAACTCCTGCGCGCTGCTGCCGCTGACGTCGATTTCCCCCATGTGCGACACGTCAAACAACCCCGCTGTGGTTCTGACCGCCTGGTGTTCGGCGATCACACCAGAGTACTGTACCGGCATCTCCCAACCACCAAAATCAACCATCCGTGCATTGAGTTGCCGGTGCGCAGCATTCAAGGGAGTTTTTTTCATTCATGTCCTCCTGAAGTCGACAGCAGATTCCTCAGTATAAGACTCGGCAGCAAAACTGCTGACAAGGTGCCAATCATGACGAACTCATCCTTTTTAGCAAATCCCCGGAACATCTGTATATCTTTTCTTTGCTGATTATTGATAAAAAAAGAAGGTATCTGTACAGCACCGGATAGGGGATCCTATGTTAAGGGACGCTTTTCGTCATCCATGACCGCTTGCTGTCGCCGTCCATGGCGACAGACACCCTTGCCACAGGACCCCCGATCCTGCGCAAGGCCATAGCTCAATAGTTACAAGCCCGACTACATTACTATGGACTGCTGCTGGGAGGGCTTTTTTGCTGGCGGTTGCGTGCCAGCAGGCTCCACCCTTCCGCAACAATCATCCCCGCGATAATCAAGGCACCACCGAACCAGGCCAGAGTCGATAATCTGTCACCGGCAAGCCAGATGGAAAAAAGTGCTGCAAATACCGGTTCAAGAGTATAGATCAGGGCCGCGCGGGTTGGTGTCGTGCGGTTCTGAAAGGTCGTCATTGCCCAAAAAGCATAAGCTGTCGCAAACACAGCGGTTATCGCTAGTGCCGTCATCAAGGACAGGGACCAGGTTTGTGGCCAGGATACCGGTTCAAACAACAAACTGCCAACACATGCGAGAATGGCCATTGTTCCAATCTGAACACAGGTTAAAGCACGGCCATCATAGCCACGGGTAAAAACATCAAGTCCGAGAATATGCAGGGCGATAAAGATTGAGCAAATCAACACCAGCAGGTCACCGGGATTAAATTCCCAGGGAGACCGCCAGGTCAGCATAAAAAGCCCGATAATTGCCAGGACAACGCCGATTTTTGAACCGGTGGCCGCTGGTTTTTTCAACAATGGGCCGGCCAGCAGTGGCACCCAGACAACATTCAAACCCGTCAGAAATCCCGCGTTTGACGAACTTGTCAGGGCAAGGCCGTAGGTTTGAAACAGATAGGACAAAAACAACAGGAACCCAAGGATGACTCCTGCCAGCCAGCCACGTCGATCAAGGGTGGCAAAACCGGCGCTACCTGACAATAGGGCCAGCAAAAACGCTGCAATGGCAAAGCGAATCCACAAGAAACACATCACCGGAACTTCGGTGATGGCATCTTTCACGATTGGAAAGGTTGCCCCCCAGAACAGGGTCACCGAAATCAACATCAATTCGGCGTTGAGCTGGTGCCGATTGATTCTAGCTGGGTCAAAAAGTGACATAAAAGTGTACTTCTTTAACTGAAGGGGCTTGTTTATAATGAAATTCACATGATATAAGAAAAAAAAACGGTGTACAATTGTCCAACGACAGCTTAAAACCCATCAGAATAAATCCATACTACCAACCTTTAAGTAAGCGGCAGGCTTACTTGGCGAAGAAGGAATCCTTGATGAATCACCAGGATCGATCAAAACGGGAACCTGTCGAAGTCATCTGCCCACGCTGCCGCTACACTGAGATCATCTATCTTCCAGTAGAGGACTTGCCCCTGTGTCCACAGTGTGAAATCCGCATGTCTATATCTGAACTTCTCGATGAAGGCAAATCCTATTAAATGAATTACGGAGTTTTTCGTCGTCAGATGATGTCCACGACGCTTCTGACATAACATTAGATTAAGTATGGAGGATGATCGATGAAACTTGTAAAAATTATGCTGGCTTGCCTACTGTCTGTAAGTTTACTGACCCCTGCCTTTGCTTCCGCCGACGTCCTTGACGACATTCTACAGCGCGGGGTGTTACGTGTCGGCATGGAACCCGGTTATATGCCATTTGAATTGACGAACCAGCGCGGTGAAATTATCGGTTTTGACGTTGATATCGCCCGCCGCATGGCCAACGCCATGGGAGTTAAGCTGGAACTGGTCAGCACCGCGTGGGACGGTATCATTCCTGCCCTGTTGACCGATAAATTCGATATCATCATGAGTGGCATGACCCTGACCCAGCAGCGTAATCTTTCCGTTAACTTTGCCGATCCTTACATCGTTGTTGGTCAAACAGTTCTGATCCGTAAGGAAATTGCCGATGAGGTCAAGTCGTACCGTGATCTGAATGACCCTAAATACAAAGTTTCATCCAAGCTTGGCACGACCGGTGAGCAGGCGGTTCAACGGATGATCCCACGTGCTCAGTATGTTTCTTTTGAAACCGAGCAGGAAGCGGTTCTCGACATGCTTAACGGCAAGGTTCATGCTGTAGTATATGACCTTCCCCTGCTCTCCATTACCAACGCCCAGCGTAATGATGGCAATCTGGTGTTTCTTGATGAGCCCTTCACTCATGAGCCCCTGGCCTGGGCGATCCGCCGTGGAAACTACGATTTTCTTAACTGGCTCAACAACTTCCTCAATCAGATTAAAAACGACGGAACCTATGAGCAGATCTACAACAAGTGGTTCGTCAGTGATGAGTGGTTGAAGCAGATCCAGAACTGATTTTTACCTCAAAGAGCGGTCATCCTGGTCGACACTGATAATGGATGTCCGCTCTTTCCCATTGTTTAAAAGCAACAAAAAGGGTGAACATTGACGTGAACAGCTATCGTAAAGACTGGCATTGGCGGTTATTGACGATATTTATCCTGGTTACCATTTGTTTGGGACTCTGGGTAGCGACAA
>JAGYPB010000120.1 GCA_018399135.1 Deltaproteobacteria bacterium
AGAACTCAACCTGCTTGAACGCTATATGCTTGGTAAGTTCGATATCATCATGTGTCGCAATGTGCTGATCTACTTTTCCGCGGATTTGAAAAAAGACATCCTGACACGCCTTCATGCCGCTTTGAATCCCGGCGGCTACCTGATTCTCGGGGCCTCCGAATCGCTGAATGGTCTGCCGGATCTTTACGAGATGGTCCAGTGCCAGCCGGGTATCATCTACAGGAAAAAATAAACCATGCCTTTGAATGTCTGGGTCTTGGTTGCTGCCCAGGCGCTGGCGATGTGCACTGCGCCTTTCATCGTGTTTATCGGGTCTATTCAGGGGCGCTTGCTGGCGTCAGCGCCTGAGTACGCTACATTGCCTGTCGGGCTCGTGGTGGTCGGTACGGTGTTGGCAATAAAACCTGCTACCTGGCTGATGGAGCGCGTAGGCCGCAAGCGGGTTATGTTGCTTGGCACTCTGTCGGGTGTTCTGGCAGGATTGCTCGGAGCCTACGCGTCCTGGCAGGCTTCTTTCCCGTTTCTGTGCCTCGCGGCTGTTATAGGCGGTGTTGGCCTCGCTGTTGTACACCAATATCGATTTGCTGCAATGGAATCAGTTGCGCCGGAAATGGCTGGTTCGGCAGCGGCGAGAGTGTTGCTGGGCGGGCTGGTTGCGGCCTGGCTGGGGCCTGAAATTGCGGCTTTGGGCAGCGGCAAATCTGAATCCTTCCCGTTTCTTTACAGTTGGGCCGGACTGGCGTTGGTTCAGGCCCTGGCGCTGGTGATTCTAGCGCTCGGGTATCGAGCAAGGGCAGAGCGGGTCTCGGAAACCGCAGTCGGTGATGGTCGCCCGCTAAAGGAAATTGTGGCGAATCCTGTGGTCTGGGCGGCTGTCAGTGCTGCAGCGATTGGTTATGCCGTTATGAGCTTTATCATGACGGCAACCCCCTTGAGCATGACCGAAATGGCCGGGCACGATCTGGACGATGCCAAACGGGTTATCCAGTTACACATTATGGCAATGTATCTACCGTCCCTTATTTCCGGCTGGCTGACCCGTGTTGTTGGTATCCCTCTAATGATGTCGGCCGGATTATTGGCCTACCTTGGCTGCATTCTGTTGGCGGCCAGTGGTATCAGTTTTCACCATTATCTGTGGGCGTTGCTGCTGTTGGGTGTCGGGTGGAATTTTCTGTTTGTTGGCGGGACGACCCTGTTACCACAGGGCTATAAGCAATCTGAGCGTTTTCGAGTTCAGGGTCTGAACGATATATTGGTGTTCACGGCCCAGGCGACCGCGGCGTTAAGTGCTGGTGCTGTTTTAGCTTCAGTTGGTTGGGCCAGCCTGCTACTGGTGGCCGTTCCGTTGTTGGCACTCCACAGTGCGTTGATGGCGGTTTGGCTTTTACGGTTACGAAAAGCCTCCGCAGATCAGGTTTAAGTTATGGATCAGCTCAACCTCCGGCATCTCTACTATTTCTGGATAATCAGCCGGGAGGGATCTATTGCCAAAGCCAGTGAGCTGCTCGATCTTGCGCCACAGACTCTGAGTGGGCAGCTAGCCACGTTTGAAGAGGCTGTAGGTGGTCAGGTATTCAGCCGGGAGCGGCGACGCCTGGTTCTGACTGAGCTGGGGCAGTTGGTCCAGGCTTATGCCAACGACATTTTTGCGCTTACCGGAGAGTTATCAGAAACCTTGCGCCTTGCGCCTTCCGATCGTCCCTTGAGGTTGGCTGTGGGGGTCTCGGCGTCGATTCATAAACTGATCGCATTTCAACTACTGCAGCCCGCTCTGACGCTAAAACGAAGAATGAACCTCGACTGTCGCACAGGCCGCGCTGAAGATCTGTTGCTTAGTCTTAAGCGCAAAGAGCTGGACGTGGTTTTGACAGACCGAATGCCTCATACGGAGGAGGTTACAGATCGCTTTGCTGTACACCCTCTGACGTCGTCTACGATCAGTTTATTTGCAGCGCCAGCGCTGGCCGGTAAGCTCCGCGACAATTTTCCTGTCTCCCTCAATCATCAACCCTTGCTCGCCAACGCAACCGATGCGCCTTTTTTCCAGAAGCTTATGAACTGGCTAACCATCAGCAATGTGAGGATGGACCTGGTGGCCAGGGTAGACGACAGCGCACTCATTAAAGTGTTTGGGCGGGAAGGGCTGGGTGTATTTGCCGCGCCAACCGCGATCAAGAAAGAAGTTTGTCGCCAATATCAGGTTGAAGAGATCGCGCCAGTCACCGCAGTAACCGATCAACTCTATGCTATTACACGAAGTCGAAAGGTCGCCCATGAAGGCGTGCGGGCAATTTGCGGCGACCTTGAATAAGCATCGAAAATATCGATGTTAATTGATTAATAAACCTTGTTTTCTCGAGGTTTTTGGCGGTGCATTATGAATGTGTGTGTGGCAATCGTTAAAGGAGCAAAGCCATGAAAACCATTCATAAGTTCCGTCTCGAGCCTGGAAAAGAACCGACCACGCTAACCCTCCGTGAAGGGTGCAGAGTCGTGCGGTGTGAATATCTGGTTGCCCAGAAGGCTGTTTTTCTCTGGGTTCAGCAGCCTTTGAACGTTACGATCCCGACGGTGGAACGCCAGTTCAGGGTTGTCATGTCCGGAGATCCGGTGCCGGATAGTTACGAGTATCTGGACACGGCACTTGATCCCTTCGGGCCAGAGGCTTACCACGTATTTGAAATACCTGTAGGCGAAGCGGTGGCTGTTAGCAATGCATACGAAGCCTTAAGCAGCAAAGCGTTTGGCAAGTCAGATTGGCGTACCAATCTCGCCTCGTGACGGGGTAGCCTTATTGAATGTTGTTGTCGGGATAGCAATCTTCTCCGGCCCCTTATAAGGGGCCGCTTTTTTTCTAATCAATCAGGGGTAGATGGCCCGTCTTCACCCAGATAACCGTTTCCTGATCAACAAACGGGTGGTGCTGGCTGAGGTGAGGGCTGCGCAGCCAGGTGCCTTTTGGATAGCGCCCGTATTCGTCGCAGAATTCCCCGCTGAGAACAAAAATCTCCTCGCCTCCAAAGTGCCGATGCGGCTGGAACACTTCCTTGGCGGGCCACTTCACCAGGGCCACGTGTT
>JAGYPB010000121.1 GCA_018399135.1 Deltaproteobacteria bacterium
AGTCACCATTTGGTCACCACAACCAAATGGATGGTGCTTGCGCACCACGCGCCCTGCCGGGCGCACTTAGAAGAAAACCCCGCCGGACGATCCGGTCGAGGTTTCGGTTTTCATATGGTCGTTGTTTTGAGAACAAATATGCCCGTGTCATGCGACATTTCCACAACGAATTAGTTCTGACATTTATCCGCTAGTCTCAAAGGTAGAGCTGTCGTTTGCTTTGCTTCACGTAACACAAAGTTCGATTCTGCAGATTCAACAATCGGCAAATTGAGTAATACCGAGGTCAGAAAGTGCTCGTAAGCTTTGATGTTTGGAACGATCACTTTCAGTTGATAATCACGCCCACCGCTCAAGAGCAGGCATTCCTGAACCTCTTCTTGCACAAGAGCAAACTCTTCAAATGTATTCTGGCCAGAAACCGATTTATCCCGCAGCGTTACAGATGTTATGACTGTCACCGACAGATTGACCTTGACTGGATCAAGGATAGCGACCTGCCGACGAATATATCCTGCATCCCGCAATTGTCGAATCCGTCGCCAGCAACTGGGGTCTGAAAGATTTGCCCTTAAGGCAATTTTGGTAACCGGTAACGTTGCATCTTCTTGGAGGGCTTCGAGAATCAGACGATCTTGTCGATCAAGGGTCATGGTAAATCCGATCGTAAATATAGAATATACTAAAAATTATATCAAAATATCTGCAAAAGATCGATATTTTGAAAAATATTTCGATGGCCTTTCTGATAATTTACCGCTACAGAAGAAATTTTCGGTTGACTCTAACAATCTACTCAAACCCTTGGAGCCGCTATGCAAGATACAACTTTGCAGACGATCATTGATCGTTTCTTTACCTGCAATAAGTCAGAGCTGCTGGAGATTTTCAATGAACTCCTGTCGGCTTTGCAGACAGATGGCGTCCATAATCCCGGAGGGCTGATGTCGCGAAATTATGAAACTGCTCAGGCTAACCCGGAAATTCATACTCTGACTGGCAATCTGCGCGATGCCCGTGACGCCATTTTCCCCTTCTACTGGGGGACCGATGAATGGTCTTCCAAACTGCATCTGGAAAACGTCAAAGGCCCGGCCAATTACGCTTCGCTCATCGGTTCACTGGCCTGCTTGCTGAAAAACCCCAACCTCTGTATTGATACCTACAGCCAGCGCTCCAACGAACTTGAGGTGAAGGCCATTACCGCTCTGGCCAACCTGGTTTTTTACAACACCGATTCTCCCTGGGGCATATTCAACATGGGGGGAACAATCTCTAATCTGTACGGTGGGAAAATTGGTATCGAAAAAGTTTTACCCCAAGCCATGACTCGGGGATTGCAGGGGGCCAGACTCGCCGGAATTGTTTCTGAAGCTGCTCACTATTCAAACAAAACCCTGGCGGGCTGGCTCGGAATCGGGACTGACAACTTACACGCTATCAGGACCGACAGCAATTTTGCCATGCGCCTGGATGATCTTGAAAATAAACTGGATGAACTTTACCGGCAGGGTGTCAGGGTGGCTTTTGTGATTGCCACCTTTGGCAGTACCGATGCTTTTGGGATTGACGATATCGACGCCATTCGCCAGTTGATTGACGAAAAGGCTGCGGCCTACCAGGTTCCGAAACCGCAACTGCATGTTGATGCCGCCGTTGGTTGGATTCTCTGTGTGCTTAACGAATATGAACTGCAGGCCAACCTTTTTGGAATTGACGATGAAGTGTTACCGGTCATCGAAAAGATCCAAAAACGTACAAAAGCGCTGAAATATGCAGATTCCATCACGGTTGATTTTCATAAAATGGGTTGGGGCCATTACCCGGCCAGTGCCTTTATCGTCAATCGGCGAGAGGATTTACGCCATCTGTTGAAAACCCTTGAGCAGGTTCCCTATTTTTGCGAAGCAGAATTTCGTCATGACCCCGCCCTGTTTACACTGGAATGTTCCCGGCCAGCGATTGGACCTTACTCAGTAATGGCCAGCCTGAACGGCATCGGCTTGCGGGGTTATCAAGTGCTGCTGGTACACGCTCTTGAAATGGCGGCGCTCCTGAAAAAACGAATTTCCAAATTGGAGTACTGCAAGGTACTGAATGTCGACACACCAGGCACAACAGTTGTCTGGTGGGTTCTACCTAAAGGGCGCAATGCTGAAGATATTTTCGACAGGTTAGAACGAGGTGAGCTGTCCAACGCCGAACGAGAGCGGTATTTCCGTGAAATCAGACATCTGTTCGACAAGCGCAGCACCGACCTGAACCCACAGATTGATGCACGCTTAAGCTTTACCACCGCTATCGGTTATTCTCCTCAGGGTGTCAATATCCCTGCCTGGAAGGCTGTGTTTTTTAATCCCAAAACTGATCGGTCGGTGATCGAACAGGTTGTTCTAAGTATTGAGGATTTATAATCAATCTCCGGGGTCATTGGCGGCCAAAATTCGGAACTTAACCTTGATATCGAGTAACCATTCACCATGTCATCAACTATTGTCATCCCAGAGTGTTTTTATCGGGGATCCTGAAACACAAACTGGATTCCGGCCAGAATTATGCTGGAATGGCGGTGTAGGAGTTGCCTTCAGGCACGATCCATCGCGGCTGAAGCAGCTCCTACATGGAGCGCTGAATAGTTACGATATCGGCAAGGAGGAGAGGATATGCCAAAGGCAAAAGCATCAAGTCTTGACCGGCATGGGAGCCATTGATTCCTGCATGTGTCCAACTGCAAGATGTTGATTGAAGAAGGTTTTTAACTAATACCGCTTATCAACCTTGCTGTCTCGGAAGCTCCATATCTAATAGTCTGGTCTGGGTGCGGATCTAATTGGCATATTTAATCACGTGATAGCCAAGACTCTGATCTGACGATCTCTGGGCAATGATTTGCAGCCAGGCAATATCGTCTCCGAAGTTGTTCCATCCAAAATCAGGGCATGTTGACCCTTGGAAATAAACATATTCCAACAAACCCTGCATTGCCAGAAACGCCTCTGCTCTGCTGACCGAAGGCGTTTCATGTTTTTCAGCAGGTGGGAATCAGGATT
>JAGYPB010000122.1 GCA_018399135.1 Deltaproteobacteria bacterium
ACTGCGAGGCAAAGTAGACTATGTGGAAACCTCCACGCCGCTGTCAACCGCCTGGTTCTGCCGATACGAACGGGGCGAACTTTACGGCCTGGACCACACCCCAGAGCGTTTCGAGCAACGGTGGCTGAAACCGAAAACCGATATACCGGGCCTGTACCTGACCGGCCAGGACATCCTGACCTGCGGCGTGGTCGGCGCCATGATCGGCGGACTGGTCACCACTCTGGCTATCCAGGGGCTCAGGGGTGCCGGCCTGGCCAAACGCATTTTTGTTGGCTGAGGGCCTTGGCATGAGTGATGACCTGACCCTTGAAGACGTGTCCCGCATCATAGAAATGGCCTGGGAAGACCGGACGCCGTTTGAAGCCATTGAAAGCACCTATGGACTGCCGGAAAAGCACGTGATCAACCTGATGCGTCGGGAACTGAAACCCGGCAGTTTCAGGCTTTGGCGCAAGCGGGTGACCGGTCGAAGAACCAAGCATGCCCAGTTGCGACCAGAAGGGGTAATGAGGGCCTATTGCCCCACACAATACAAACAGAGGTGACCCGTACAGCAAGTTTGACTATCGTTAACAGTCTGTGAACCATAATGGACACGCTCTATGGCAATATTTTCGGAAAAAGCTGCAGAACATCAGCTGAAACACGAAGCAGACAGCGTCAGCAAGGACGATCTGGAGATCCTGCTTGAACGGCAGAAAGCCATAGAGAACAAGGTCAAAGGCAGCGGGCGGCTGAGCCGATTCAGCACCGACATCCGACTGATGTTCGCGCTGGTTCGGGATTATTGGCGCGGCGAGTACCGCGACATTCCATGGAAATCCATCGCCGCCATTGCCGGTGCCCTGCTGTATGTGCTGAATCCTCTCGATCTGATACCGGATGTGATTCTGTTCATCGGCTTGCTAGATGACGCCGGTGTGGTCGCACTTTGCCTGAAGCTGGTGGAGTCCGATTTACACCGATATGCGGCCTGGAAAGAACACCAGGGGTCAACGGCACCGCCAACAAGCACAATTGATTAAACAATAATCAGCGGGTATGCTCACGCACCTTACCTTAATCCAGCGCTATTAACGGAGTTTTGTGTGGATCTTGCCACTCTGATCGGCATCCTCGGTGCCATGTTGCTCATAGTATCCGCAGTGATTCTTGGCACATCGCCGACAGTATTCCTAAACCCCGCCTCTGCCTTAATCGTTATCGCTGGTAGCTTATTAGTCGTATTGTCAAAATTCAGCATTTCGCAATTTCTGGGTGCCTTCAAGGCCGCCGCCAGGGCCTTTAAATTTAAACTACCTGAAACCCAATCCAGCATCGAAGAGCTGGTGGAGATCGCCAACATTGCCCGCAAAGAAGGCGTTCTCGGTTTAGAAGGTCGCGAGGTCAGCAGTCCCTTTTTAGAGCAAGGCATACAAATGCTGGTCGACGGCCAAGATGCCAGTACAATCAAACAGTTACTTGACAAAGAACGCCTAATGACGATCGAGCATAATCGCTCAGGTTCAAAAGTGTTCTCTGCATTAGGCGATGTCGCCCCCGCCATGGGGATGATAGGCACGCTGATTGGCCTGGTTCAGATGCTCTCAAATATGGAGGATCCGAAATCCATCGGCCCGGCCATGGCTGTCGCTCTTCTTACCACGCTCTATGGCGCCATGATTGCAACCATGATTGCAAACCCAATCGCAGATAAATTGTCACTGAGAACCACCGAAGAAGCGCGCATGCAATCGCTTTACACTGATGCACTTGTAGCGATTCAAGAAGGCACCAATCCGCGCGTTATAGAACAAATGCTGTCCAGTTACCTCTCGCCCAAAGAACGCGAAAAAATGGTCGAAGCTGAGAGCGCCTAATAGATGGACGAATTACCCGAAGAGGAAAAACCGGGCATCCCAGCTTGGGTCGTCACTTTCGCCGACCTGATGTCGCTGCTGATGTGCTTTTTCGTGCTGCTGCTGTCGTTCTCCGAAATCGACGCCCAGAAGTTCAAGCAGATCGCCGGTGAGTTGTCCAAAGCCTTCGGCGTACAGCGCGACATTCCGGCGCTGGAGATCCCCATGGGTACCAGCCCGATTTTTGATCAATTCTCACCGGCTCCGCCTGAGCCAACCGTGCTGAACGAAATCAAGCAAACCACCACCGACGAGCAGCCACAGCTGCAAACCCTGAAAAGCCCCAACGATGTCGCAGTAGAAGCGGCCATGCAGGAACAAATGCAGGAAACCCTGGATCAGATCCTGCAGGTTCTGGAGCCGGCCATCGCCGACGGGCGCATCAATGTGAGCCAGGACCAGCGCCGCATTGTCATTCGCGTGGAGGAAAAAGGCTCCTTCCCTTCGGGATCCGCCGAACTGACCTGGGAGTTTGAGGGGCTATTGCTGGACATGGCGGTCGTTCTCGCTGACATCCCCGGCCGGCTGACGGTCGAGGGCCATACTGACAACGTGCCGATCCGTACCGATCGCTTTTACAGCAACTGGGACCTTTCGGCGGCCCGGGCGGCCGCCGTTGCCAACGTACTTTTGGCTCGTGATTACGTATTGCCCACTCGCCTGTCAGTGACCGGATTGGCGGACACCGAGCCCAGAGTTTCCAACAGCTCGGCTGACAACCGCGCGAAAAATCGCCGGGTTGAAATTATCATCGACCTTTCAGAACCCCTGCAGGAACAGGAAATTCGCCTGCGGGAGCTCATTCAAAATAATGCCGAAAGCCGAGAGGCAATTATTGGTATCGAGTCTGATACAGCACCCTCGGGCGAACTCGTCTGGTAAACGCCCCAACTTCGTGCACAGCCTGCCCCAGCGCTTCATAGCGGGGCGCTCAACCAACCGTTCAGTCCAACTCAGTCACATATCAAGCCTTACAGGCCACTCTAATCTCAGTCTGTGTCGGCAAATTTATCGTCTATAGTGATAGTAACTGCGTTCACGGCCCACCTTTTGCAAACGACTTGTTTAACCCGCGCTGT
>JAGYPB010000123.1 GCA_018399135.1 Deltaproteobacteria bacterium
ACCTTACCGTGTTAAAAGGATTTGAATCATTTTGCAGGGATATTCAGGATAAACAGGATAGTAAATCACAATCAAAAAACCTGGACCTGGTTTGCCGCGGGTTTTATCCTGATCATCCTGTACATCCCTGCTAAAAAATGCATGGGTTAAAGGCAAAGGTTCGAGGTTGTTCTCTGCGTCTCTCCTCCTCAGCGCCTCTGCGTTACATCGGTTGACTCATCCATCCCCGATACCCAGCTTATCCAACCGATAGCGGATCTGGCGGAAGCTGATACCGAGCAGTTCTGCGGCTTTGGTGCGGACGCCGGCGGCTTGTTTGAGGGCGGCCATCAGAATCTGGCGTTCCTGTTCTTCGAGCCAGTTTTCCAGCTGAAATCCGGCGGGAATCTCACGCAGGTCGGCAGTTAATGTCGCGGTTTTTCGTTGCAGTTGCGGCGGCAGACTGTCAACCGTGAGCAACGCCTGATCACCCAGCACCAGGCAGCGTTCAACCAGATTTTCGAGTTCACGGACATTGCCGGGCCAGTCGTAATTGAGCAACAACTCCAGAGCCGGCTTGTCGATCTGGTAGCTATCTTCGCGGCCGGTTTTCTGGCGGTAAAAATTCTGGATCAGTAAGGGGATATCGCTGCGCCGCTCGCGCAAGGCGGGCAATTCGATGGTCACGACGTTGAGCCGGTAGTAGAGGTCCTCGCGAAATGTCCCTTGCGCCATATTGGCCGCCAGATCCTGATTGGTGGCGGCGATCAGACGGATATCCAGCGGAATAGTGCTGGTGCCACCGACGCGGCGAAATTCGCGTTCCTGGAGTACACGCAGCAGCTTGACCTGCATCCCCATGGGCAGTTCGCCGATCTCATCGAGAAAAAGCGTGCCTAAATGAGCGGATTCAAACAGTCCCTGCTTTTTTTTGTCGGCTCCGGTAAAGGCACCGCGTTCATGGCCGAAGAGTTCACTTTCAAGCAGGTTCTCAGGGATAGCGCCGCAGTTAATGGGAACAAAAGGGTGATTTTTGCGTTCACTGCCCAGATGCAACGCCTGGGCGACGAGTTCCTTGCCGGTACCACTCTCGCCGGTAATCAGCACATTGGCACGACTCGGAGCAACGCGTTCCAGCAGGGCAATCAGCCTGCTCATTGCATCACTCTCACCGATCAGATTCTTGAAGGAAAAACGCTCTTTTAGTTGTTGCTTGAGCTGGCGGTTTTCGCGCTGCAGTTGGCGCCGCTCGAGGGCATTTTTAACCACCAGGCGGATTTCATCATTGTTAAAGGGCTTGGTGATATAGTCGTAAGCACCGAGTTTCATCGCTTCGACGGCTTCTTCGGTAGAAGAAAAAGCGGTGATCATGATGGTTGTGGTGTCATCGTCCTGCTCACGCATGCGCCGCAACAGATCGATACCGGACAGGCGTGGCATTTTGATGTCACTGATGATCAGATCGACGTTGTTCTCGGCAATTATATGAAGAGCCTCTTCACCGTTTGCCGCCTGATCGATCTGATACCCTTCGCGCCGCAGCAGTACCGCGAGCATCTCGCGCAAGCTCTGTTCGTCATCGACGATAAGAATACGCGCACTATGGTTCTTCATCTTCTCCCCCTGTTTCTTGCGGAAAATGCATCAGGAAGCGCTCTCCACCTAAATCAGCAGCCTCGGCGCGAATGGTACCACCGTGGGCTTCAATAATCGAGTAAACGGTTGAAAGTCCCAAGCCGGTACCTTTATCTTTGGTAGAAAAAAACGGTTCAAACATCCGTTCCCTGATCTGTGGTGTAATGCCGGGGCCGCTATCTTCAACAGCTAACAACCAGGGGTCGCCATCAGCATAGGTGATCAGCAATGCCCCCTTCCCTTTCATCGCTTCTGCCGCATTGACGGAAAGATCCCATAACACTTGCCAGATCTGACTGCGATCGATGGCCACAATACAGGGGCGATCCCCCTTGATCTGTATATCGATATTTTCAAAGCGTTGGTCACACTGTAGCATCTGTCGCAACTCAGCGACCATGATCGCGATATCAATCGACGCTTTTTGTGGGCGATGTGGGCGGGCAAAGGCGAGAAAGTCCGTCAGCAGGTGGCTTAAGCGGTCCGCTTCTTTGACCATGATGGTCAGCAGGTGATGATCTTCAACATTTAAGTGACAATTTTCACCCAGTAGTTGCGCTGAACCGCTGATGGCGGCCAGAGGATTGCGGATTTCATGCGCCAACCCGGCAGAAAGGCGCCCAATCGCAGCCAGCCGGTCGGCACGCTTGAGTTGTTCTTCAATCAGTTTGAGCTGGGTCAGATCCTGAAAAGTCACCAGGGCACCCAGTTCTTCACCTTGACTACCGCGAGCGGTGACGGTGGTGAAACCGAAGGACAACTTCTCTCCGGAGGGGTGGACAAAACACCCTTCAGCGCGGAAGACCGGACGCTGGCCCGGGGTAAAGTAGCTGCTGATGTCCGGGAAGAATTCGGCGGCCGGACAGTCATACACCTGGTGCAGTGAAAAACCGGTGATCTCTTCGGCAGCATGATTAAACGAGCGGATCCGGCCCTGCGGATTAATCAACATGACGCCGCTGCTGATATGGGAGAGAATGGTGCGATTCATCCGCTCGAGCTCAGCGTAATCGATACTTTTACGCTGATACAAGGCTTCACTGCGACGCCAACGCTCAGCAAGGGTGCCACTTAAAAAGGCGGTCAGGAAAAAAGCGACGATATGAATAAAGAGGGCGTTGAAAAAAACCGCATCAGCAGCATCTGTGGGCACATGAAATGGGCCCGGCAGCTGGTAAAACTGCAGCAGTAGAATTCCACCAAAAAGGATAGTGGAGCTGGCAGCGGCGAGGATGGTCAAACGCCGCGACAACAGGAAACTGGCTGAGATAATCACCAGCAGATAAAAGAACGAAAAAATACTATCGATGATGCCGGTGGTAAGAATCAGCGCCGAGACCAGCAGCAGGTCCCAGACAAT
>JAGYPB010000124.1 GCA_018399135.1 Deltaproteobacteria bacterium
AAAGGTTTCACCTTGATCGAACTGATGATCGTTGTTGCGATCATCGGTATTCTGGCTGCTGTTGCTATTCCGCAGTATCAGGATTACACCGCACGTACCCAGGTTTCTCGTGTTGTTGGTGAAGTAAGTGCAATCAAATCCAATGCAGAGAGCATTTTTAACAACGGCGGACAAATCGGCAACGAAGACGATTTGAACACCAATCCGCGCACTATCGGTATTGGCTGGACCGGCTCTAACTTGGTTGACGGCGCTAATTCTGGTCCTGACTTCGGTTTGAATATCGTTAACGGTGACCAAGCTGATATGTCTTGGAACGTTGAGCTGGGTACCGATGCATCCGCTGCAGTTCGCGGAGCAGTCGTAACCATTTCTCGGACTCTTAACGGCGCTTACACTTGCGGCATTACTCCTCCTACCACTAACAATGGTTGGAAAGACAGCTACGCACCTGCTGGCTGCCCTGCATCCTGATTCAGGGAACGTAAGGGAAGGTGTTGCCTGACTTCTCTTAAAATTCAGGTAGCATAAGAAACCCGGAGCCTCGGCTCCGGGTTTTTTTTGCAATCGAAAACGACGTTTTCAGTGCTTATGATGCAATCCTACTCGACCTCGGGGGCGCTGCCTTGAAGATTCAAAATGTGACTTTTTACTTCGGGATTTTAGCGACCGCCGCCTCGATTACCTTTGTACTCTTCGCAGACTTTCTTCCCACCCTTGCCGGCTCCTATGCTGATCAGCGTTTTCTTCTGGTGGCGATTACAGGCATCGTGTCGATCGGCGCTCTCTACCTCATTGTTACTCGTTCGCAAAAGTTCCGGCACTCTCTTTCGTTGATGCTGCCAACATCTGTTTTGGCGTTATCTTTCCCAGTTTTGGCGCTGCCATACGCGCAGCAGTCTTATGTGTTTGTAGAGCCGGGCATGTACGCCTTCTATTTTTTCGCCATGATATCGGGGGCCGCTGCTTTGGTGTTCAGTGGTAGTGGTGACCGATACGCTCGGGTCGTCACGGTTTTGGCTTCTGCGGCCTGCTTTCTTTATGGTGCCATGTCGGTAACCGTTTACCTCTTTGCCGTGCAGGATCGCTTCTTCAATCTTGATAACTTGATTCCCTGGGGATTCGTTAACATCCGATACTGGAGTCATGTCGCAACCTGGTTAATGCCGATACTGCCGCTCGCGATTCTAGTGGGGCCGTTTGGTAAATTTCGCCTTTGGAGGGTGATTGTCGCGACCGGTGCCGGCTTGTGGTGGTGGATCATCCTGTTGTCGACCTCCCGGGGCACCATTCTCGGTCTTTTGTTTGGCACCCTTCTGGTTGTGTTGTTGTTTGGTCGTTATTCGTTGCCCTGGTTAAAGCTGTTTCTTTTTTACCTTGTGATTGGGGTTCTTGTCTGGTTACTCCTCTCTGTATTGATTCCATCTTTGTTGGCTGGTCAGGTGGAATTGCGTTCAGTCAGTACAGATAGTGCAGGAAGAATGCCGCTGTTCGTTGAAGCCTGGTCTATGAGCTTGAAGGAACTCCCCTTTGGCATGGGGCCGCAGTCGTGGTTAACCCACGATCTGTTGACTGAGGGCTACGCACAGAGCAAGAAATTTGGGCACCCTCACAACATGTATCTTATGTGGGCCGCCGAATATGGTTGGGTGCTGTTAGCAGTTTTGGCTGGTTTGGTTGTGCAGGTCATACGCAGCTTCTGGAGGCGCCGGGGCGAGCTCATTTTGCACGGCAATACGGATGGCACGATCATTCTGGCCGGCTTTACGGCGTCTGTATCTGCTGCACTTTTCCATGCAGGCGTTTCAGCAGTGTTCATAGCTCCCGGCTCTATGTTGGTGGGTTTAGTAGTGTTAACTGGGTTTTGCGCTTTGATTGAGACTGGTAAGTCTGTTCCGCAGGTTCGTACGACTGACGTCAGCGGACTGCCTGCTAGGCGTTTTTTTGCGAGATTTTCAGCGTTGGTTCTGGCTTTCCTTTGGGCTGTTTGGCTTGGGCAAGTGGCTGGATACTATACCGATATGAGGCAGGACGAAGCCCACTATCAGGAAGAAGTGGGCGGAGCTACCCTACCTAGATTCTGGTTCCATGGGAATTTCCCCAGAGCAGCGGCCCCATCAGACATTAGTGATTAAAAGTTTCATGTTGTGTTCAAAAGCCCAAGGCTGGCCCCGATTTTGCGAAGTAGTTTTCTACGATTCGTTTTAAGAGACGCAATAATGTTGAAGTCCAGTCGTGGTTTTACACTAATAGAATTGATGATAGTCGTTGCGATTGTCGGAATTCTGGCGGCAATATCATTGCCGTTCCTGCAAGCTAACACACTGAAATCGCAGGTAAATCGAGCTGCTTCTGAGTTGGGGGCGTATCGGTCTGCGTTCGAATCGAACATCTCTGGATCAGGTTCAATAACAAATGAAAGCCTCGGATACACCCCATCATCATTAACCACTGGCACCTCATCTATCGAGATAGCGACAGTGAATGCTGACGGAACTGGGCATATTGAGGTGACCATGGGGGGCAATGCTCACCAAAATTTGGCGGGCATTGTTATTCGTCATGAGCGAACAATCTCAGGGAGTTGGTCTTGTGTGATTGATCGCACGGCAGCACCAGAGTGGAAATCTCGATTGCTGCCGCCGGGATGCACGGAAATCTGAATGCGGAGTACGCCGGGTATTGATGCCAATAGCCGGCGAATAGTGTGGCTTTAATCTGCTATTCGTAAGTACAGAAGTAGGCTGTATCAACGTCCGCTTTGGCCCGAAAGCTGCTGTTGGCCTCAACGTCAAAAGCTTCACCCGCCCCATACCGTGTCCAGTTGTCACTCCCCGGCAACTGAACCGTCAGCGCGCCGCTGACAACCGTCATCACTTCTTTCTTGCTGGTACCAAACTCGTACTCGCCCGGGCTGATTACAC
>JAGYPB010000125.1 GCA_018399135.1 Deltaproteobacteria bacterium
TGATCCGCGATCGGGATATGGACGTCGTACCAGCGATCATTCATGGTTTCAAAGCCCCACCCTCAGATTGTAACAGATTTTCATCGCGGCAAATGCCTTTAAATCCTTTTAGCCGCTATCACAATCTATGAACATCTATACAATCAAAAACCCTAAATATTTCAATGGTTTTTGGTTACCTACTTCGCTCCAGCTATAACGGTTAGCAGATCTCGACTTCAGCCCTGCAAGACAATTGCCATTGCGTTGCACAGAAGACATTGGCATAATATGGCAACTTGACTTTTTCATCAGGAGGTTTTCATGCCAACCCGGAATATCGTACTGACCAGCCACCAAACCCAATTCGTTGAGCAACTGGTGTCTTCCGGTCGATACCAGAATGCCAGTGAGGTGCTACGTGAAGGTTTGCGCTTGATCCAACAACGAGAGAAGGATCAGGCAACACATTTACAGGCACTGCGCGAAGCGATCACCGTCGGCATTGAAGATATCGAGAATGGGCGCTATACAGTACTGAATGGTGCCTCTTCGGTGCGTGAGCACGTCATGGCCATCCGCCAGAAAGTGGCCTCCTCGCAGTGAGCACAACTTGGACGGTACGCCCGACATACGCGGCAGATCAGGATATCGCAGAAATCTTATTTTGGACCCAGGAGAATTTCAGCAGTGAACAGGCAGATATCTACGCCGCGACATTGACCTTGGCTTTGGAAGACCTGGTGGACGGCCCAGATATCACAGGAACGAAACAACGTGACGACATCTTGCCGGGAATCCGTTTGCTGCATGTGGCACGGCAAGGGCGACGTGGTCGGCATATCGTGGTTTTTCGCGTTGTGGAGGCCGGTTCTATCGATGTCCTGCGTATTCTCCATGACAGCATGGATCTGGCTCGACACATTAGAAACTAACGGCGCGCGACATGTGCTTGGTAAAAAAAACTGCGCTGATCCTTGGCATGGAGACGTGCGAGCTCTGAAAAAGCAACACCATTTTTGTGTGGCTGTCAACATGCTGATTGGATGATTGTTGGGGAGACAACAGTTGCACGAACGTCGACAATCAACCAGGCGTCATCCTGCGCGAAGGCGCAGAATCCATACCCTGTTTTCTGCTGTACTGGTGTCAAATAGATCACCAGATTATGGTTTTCAAAGCCTCACCATCAGACCTTGATAGATTTTCATCGCGGCAAATGTATTTAAAGACTCAGGGTATGACGAATCACACCCAAGAGAGATTTCACGATTGCACCAATAATCTGTTACAATGAAGAAAACTTGCAAAACAGAAAGGATCGGCATGAGCGACATCGTTATTGATAAGGATGAGCTGCGCCGGATCATCAAGGATACCATTACCTCGGTCTTGGTTGACAACAAAGAGTTTCTGGAGGACACCGTCTCCGAGGCTATTCTTGATCTGAATCTGGGGCTGGCCATTGAAGCTGGAGACACGGGAGAATATGTCTCTGAAAGCACTATCTGGGACAAGCTGGACAGCTGACATGCGGCTGATCTTCACAAAAAGCTTCAATAAAGATATCGATAAAATCCGGCATCTGTCACAGGTTAAAAATGAGCTTAAGACCCTACTCATCACACTGCAAAACGCGACGTCTTTAACAGACGTGGATCATGTGCGCAAATTGCAGGGATACAGTAACTATTACAGGGTACGTTCGGGTGACTATCGCTTGGGAATCAAAGTTGCTGAAGATCATATCGAGGTTATCCGTTTTCTGCACCGCAAAGATATCTACCGCCGGTTCCCCTGACTCCTCCCTTGATCACTTCTCGGCCAGAGTATCTGTATAATCAGCATCCTCAAGATTTCACGGTTTTAAAGCCTTTCCATCAGATTTTGATAGATTTTCATCGCGGCTAATGTTTTTCAAGGTTTTATTGATTTTACCAAACACCAAAACCCCGACCGAACTACTGTTCGCGGGGGTTTGTTCTTTTATGTCGGCACTATGGCGGGGTAAAACCGGTGCAGGAGCGAACCCTATATCAGCGCCGCCCCTGCACCCTGGGATGATCTACATAACAACACATGGGAATTACCCCTCTGCGCTGACCAGGTTACCACGCAGATCGCTCATGCGGTTGGTCAGATTCATTATTTCCTCAGCTGGGATCTGGCGGATCACCTCGTCGGTTTCACGATCAACCACTTTTACCACCAGGCTGCCGCTCGGCTTGTCGTTCTCAAAACGTACGCTATAGACACCATCTTCGGTCAGGGCGTTGATCTGCTGCAACAGTTCTTCGGGCTGAACCTTCTGCTGCTGGTTGCCGCTGTCCTGGGCGACTTCCTGCTTTTGTTTGCGGGCATCATTGACCAGATCGGCGCCCTTACTCAACGTCGACTGACCGGCTCCTTGTGTCCCTGTGCTGACTAAACTCTCAACGTTCATATGCTCCTCCATGAGGGCTTCCCGTCGGTAACGGGAAAAGCCGGGAACCGGTCATGAAACCCGATTCCCGGTTTTTTTGTTTTCGGTAGGGGCGAGATTTATCACGCCCAGTTTATCTTTTTGCCCCAATGCGGGCGCAATGAATTGCGCCCCTACGTTTGGGGTATTACCCTGGTAAGGGCGAGGCATGCCTCGCCCCTACGCTTACGGATTACTTATTAACCCAGCAGGCTCAAGGCCAACTGCGGCGCCTGGTTTGCTTGTGCCAGGATCGACACACCAGCCTGCTGCAGAATGTTCTGCTTGGTCATGTTGGAGGTTTCCATCGCGATGTCGGCATCCAGAATCCGGCTGCGGGCTGCAGACAGGTTCTCGGAGACGTTCAACAGGTTGGAAATAGTGCTTTCGAAGCGGTTCTGCACCGCACCCAAGCCGCCTCGGATTTCGCCAA
>JAGYPB010000126.1 GCA_018399135.1 Deltaproteobacteria bacterium
TCCGGTATAGATCAGGGCGAAATAGTCTTTCATAATTTCAGCACCACGGCGGTCACCAGCAGGTGAACCAGGGAAAATGGAACCAGATACTTCCAGCAGAAATTCAGTAGCTGGTCAAAGCGCACCCGCGGAAAGGTCCAGCGAATCCAGATCATGGTCAGTAGCAGGGCGTAGACCTTGGCAAAGAACCAGAGAGCTGACGTGTATTCTCCATAGGGCAAAGGCGGTCCGCTCCAGCCACCCAGGAACAGAATGACAGTGAGGGAGCAGGCGATAAACATGTAGGTGTATTCAGCCATGAAAAAGAGACTGAACCCCATACCGCTGAACTCGGTCATAAAGCCGGCGGTCAGTTCACTCTCAGCTTCAGGCAGGTCAAAAGGAGCACGGTTGGTTTCAGCCAGGGTCGCGGCGAAGAAGATCAGAAAGGCTACCGGCATGAAGAAGATAAACCAGGCTCCGCCGCTTTGTGCTTCAACAATCCCGCGCAGGCTGAAGGTGCCGGTGACCAGAATAACCGACAGCAGGGTCAGCAACATCGGGATTTCATAGGCAACATTCTGCGCCACCGACCGCATGGCACCAAGCAGGGAGTATTTGTTGTTGGAACTCCAGCCGGCAATCAGAATCGCAAGAACGTTGATGGCAACCACAGCCAGAATAAAGATCAGTCCGATATCAAAGTCACGCCCCTGCAGCTTGGGTGCAAAGGGGATCACCACCAGTGGCATGATCGCCGGGGCAAAAGAAATAATCGGCGCCAGACGAAAGAGGATCCGATCCGTCTGCCTGGGAATGATCAATTGCTTGCCGACCAGTTTGACGCCATCGACGGCCAGCTGCAGAATTCCGTGAAAGCCGACTTCCATTGGCCCGGGACGGCGTTGAAAGCGTCCTGCCAGCTTGCGCTCCAGGTAGCCCATGACAACCGCATTGCCAAAGACGATAACAATCGCGCAAACCACGGCGAAGATAATGCGTATCAGCTCCAGCGGAAGAAACCCGGTATTCATCACAGTGCTCATCGGTCGATCTCCGGAATAACCAGATCCAGACTACCCATGCAGGCACAGAGATCAGAAAGGAGCATTCCACTACAGAGTTCGGGCAGAAGGCTCAGATTGGAAAAGGACGGAACGCGGATTTTCATCCGGTACGGGGTGTCGCTGCCATCGCCGGTTAAGTGGTAGACCAGTTCACCGCGAGGCGATTCGACCGTGTAGCAAGCATCCCCCGCGGGCAGTTTGAGCTTTTTCGGTACCTTGGCCATACAGGGCCCATCGGGGAGTTTATCGAGGGCCTGCTCGAGAATGCGCAGACTCTGTTCTATTTCACGCACCCGTACCAGATAGGCTGCCATGCAGTCGCCGCTGGTTTCAGTGGGGATCTCGAAATCAAATTCCGGATAGACTGAATAGGGTTCAGCGCGGCGAATATCGTAAGGGATGCCGGTTCCGCGCAGTACCGGCCCGGTCAGCCCGTAACGCCGTGCCAGGTCGGGAGTGAATTCGCCAATCTGTTCAATCCGCTTGCGGAAGATGATGTTGCCGGTTACCAGTTTGTCGTACATCGGCATGCGTGAACGCTGCCATTTAATGTAGTCACGGGTGCCCTCAACAAATTTGTCATCAATGTCACGAACCACGCCACCCACGCGCATATAGCAGTAGGTCAATCGTGAACCAGTGACATCCTCAAGGATATCGAGAATTTTCTCGCGATCCTCAAAGGTATACATGATCGGGGTAAAAGCACCCAGGTCGAGAACCAGCACGCCCAGCCACAACAAGTGACTCTGCAGACGATTCAGTTCAGAGGTGATAACACGGATGTATTCGGCTCGCGGCGTGGCCTCGATACCGGCCAGGCGCTCTACTACGCCGACGTAGCCGTGGTTGTAGATCAGCGCGGCAAGGTAATCCATGCGTGCGGCATTGGGTAGAAAATTGGGCCAGGAGCGGCATTCGGCCATTTTTTCATGCATCCGGTGGCCGTAGCCGAGAACCGGTTGCGGATCCATGACGTATTCGCCTTCCATCTCCAGGATCACCCGCAAAACACCGTGGGTACTTGGATGCTGCGGCCCCATGTTGAGAACATAGCGATACTCACCTTTTTCAGTCATGGTGGTCATCACGCCTCCTCCTTCTTAACCGCAGGGGCGGGCTTATCCTCAGTGTTTTTCTCGACACGGGTGATAGCAGCGCGATCCTTCAAGCTGTCCGCTTTTTTCAGTAATGGTTTGAGGTCTTCCATGTCTTCAGCCAGCAACAACGGTTTGAGGTTGGGATGATTGCGAAAGATGACCCCGTAAAAATCCTTGGTTTCCCGCTCGTGCCAGTTGGCACCCTGGAAAATATCGGAGATGGTTGGCAGACTGTTGTTGTCGGTATCAACGGCAACGTGGGCCAGCAGGCGGCAGGGAAAGCCGTAATTGGCAAACTGATAACTGACGTCGATGCCGGAGGAAAGATGCAGGCCGGAAACAAAGCTTAAATAGAAATTACCGCTGCGCAACAGTTCTGCAAAGGAGCGCAGTTGGCTTGACTCCAGCCTGATCTCGAGATGATAGCCCCGTTGCGCAAAGTCGACCTCTTCAACCTTGACCGGGATGCTTTTGAACGCTGAAATAACGGAATCTTTTGATTCCATGGGTCAGACTCCTTCGGGCATCTTGTTCATGGGAATCGGGAAGCGCTTGCCGGAAATCTTTTCCTGCAACTTGAAAATGCCTTCAAACAGTGCTTCCGGCCGCGGCGGGCAGCCGGGCACGTAGACATCGACCGG
>JAGYPB010000127.1 GCA_018399135.1 Deltaproteobacteria bacterium
GCTCTCCACTTATCAGCTCCTAATCAAGGCTGTATTGAAATGTTTGTGGTTCTCCATTGCGAACCAACCCCAGGCTGATGTTATTTGCTTCACGTACCTGTTGAAAAATCTGCAACGCCTTCTCCGGGCTGTCGAGCCGAACCTGATTGATTTCTACCACAACATCACCAAGACGTAAGCCCAGTTGTTCGAGCAACGAACCACGTTGCATGCCAACCAGACGAAAACCGGTAGTTTGTCCGTTTTCCATATGGGGGATCATCCGAGCCGATTGCAGCAGGGCGCCCATATTGCTGCGCGCGCTGTCAACCATCCCCCGATCAACGCGAAAACGCCCTTGACCCATATCGACAACACCAGCCTGGGTTGATGTTGGTGTTGATGCTGCTCCGGCCCTCGCTCGCCGGGTTGCCGGCGGTGATGGCTCTACCTGATCTTCAATAAGAAGCAGCTCACGGCGCTCACCACGTTCAAGCAGAACAACCCTTCGGCGTTCGATGTCATCAATTGTCAAGCCTGCAGAGATTTCGCTGCCAAGGCCAAAAATCTCTACCTTGCTACCCGTGTTGATCAGCGCCAGGGAATCCAGACCGGCAACGACAGTACCCAACAGGGTCAGATTGTCGCTTCGGGCTGAGACTTGGGAGTTTTCACGATCCAAAGGTGTTTCGTCAACATCCGGCCTGACAAATTCCGCACCAATAGATGCCACATCAAACAAGCTGCGATTAATGATGACCTGCAGGTCCTCTTCCTGTAACGAACGCACTATTTGCGGTTGCGCAACAGCTACGGGTTGATATGACTGTTCTCCACTGAAGGACAAATGAGTCAGACGACCTGCCAGCATCCCGACAACCAGACCAGCGCCCATCGCCAGAATGACCAAGGCATAATTGAGGTATATCTGCAAATTAAACTGCACTATTATAACTCACTTGAAAGCTCATGCTCTTACCCGCTACTACTTGCCTGAAAAAAAGCTAAAGAGGGAATCCTACAACCATTCTGCCAAATACAAAAATACTATTTTAAAATATTTGGTTATCTATTTGACTCCAGTAAATCAGAAAAGAGGAAACAGGTTCTGCGACTAAGCTTCGCACCGCGCAGAATGACAGCAGGGTTCTGCTCCGGTCAACTGTGTCTGTGTCATCCTGCGCAAAGTCGCAGAACCCAGATTGCCGGCGGGGCGTAGCCGCTGTTCTCCTCTACCCGGCACAATGGGAGCGAAGTGGATAACCAGAAAATCATCATACCACTCCATATTTACCGCTGTTTTCTCTTGGCAGAGATCAGCATCCCGCCATAATGTCCAAGCAGGGTAACACAAACCAGCATCATCAGATTAAGCAGTAGATAAAATGCTGCCCCTGCACCACCATTGATCAACAGGTCCGGAGTTACCAGGCGCCATATTAATGTCGCGAGGGCAACCAAGAACAGCGCCCAGGCGAGGACAATCTTTTTTTTGAAAATAGCACTGCGAGCCCGATGATAATTCTTATTCCATAGAAAAAACCCGGTCAACATCGTCAGCGGAATACTGATCACAATCACCACCAGCAGAGCAAACGCAGCGAATTCAAGGGGAAGATAACCGCAGACCTCGGTGATGAGAAGGAACAAGACGCAGGTGGGAATCAAGGCTGCGGGAAAGTGCGCCGAGACCGCATGAGGAGCAAATGTCTCACGCAACTGGCGAAACTCCTCCCTGAACATGCTGACAAAAGAATGACTCCTCACAACCGGCTCGACCAGCTCAAATTTATCTGCCGTGGCATGGCATAAAGGGCAGAGCTCAGGCGGGGTATCTCCCTCATGCAAATAACCACAGACAGTACAACGCCACATTTTCGTCACAAAAAACCACTTAATGAATATATTGACAATTTGAATCTTGCAGCTAATCCGACTATACTGCAGGCCCGATCACCTGATTTATTTATCAGCTCTACATTATGTCCTAAACTGACATTAATTACTAATCATTTCAATCAACAAAGGAGAGCCCCATGAAAGCAGTTCTTATAAAAGAGTTTGGCGCCCCGGAAGTCATGTCTGTTGGCAATGCAGACAAACCCCAACCTAAAGACGACCAAGTTCTTATTAAGGTAACAGCCACCAGCATCAACCGTCCGGATCTGGTTCAACGTGTCGGCAATTACCCTCCCCCTCCCGGCGATTCGGAAATCCTCGGCCTTGAAGTTGCCGGAATTGTTGAAGCGGTCGGCAGCGATGTCTCCAACTGGAAAGCCGGGGATCGGGTGATGAGTCTGGTCGGTGGCGGCGGCTATGCCGAATATGCCGTAGCCTATGCCAACCACCTGATGCCGATTCCCGACACGATGAGCTTTGAAGAAGCTGCCTGCGTCAATGAAAGCTACATTACAGCGTTTCTCAATGTATTCATGATCGGTGGCCTTGAAGATGGCCAGACCGCCATCCTGCACGGGGGGGGTGGCGGCGTCAATACCGCGGCGATCCAGCTAGCCAAAGCGCTGACCCCCAACGCCAAACTGATTGTCACCGCCCACCCGTCAAAGATGGAACGGGTTAAGGAACTCGGTGCTGATCTGGTGATCGACTACACCACCACCCCTGATTTTGCTGATGTAGTAAAGGAGTTCACCGACAAAAAAGGGGTTGATGT
>JAGYPB010000128.1 GCA_018399135.1 Deltaproteobacteria bacterium
CTTAAACTTTTCCTCGATAGCTTCCATGACTTTATTTTTTCCGGTTTTAGGGTCATTTTCTCCCGGGTCATAATCTCCGGTTACCGAAACTAAATAAGCAGGTACGCCAAAATTAGAGAAGAACGCAATGTTAAAATCACGCCTTGAAATATCTCCTGTGATTGCCCCGATTGCCGGAACTACATCCGGAACTCCATAAAAGAATGACCTCGGTGTGTAATTTACACTCCATCTAACTTCTGTTCCTCTGGTTTCTTTGGTTAATGCTTTTTTGAATTCTCCTGTTTTATAGTCTATGTCTTCCTGATATCCAAAATCCCTAAACCATGTCTTTTTGGTGTTTCTATATTGACAATATTTATTCCCTGATTTGTGTATTCTGATTGTGTGTGCTGGTATGTGTGCTATCTGGTCAACTATTCCATCGAAGTTATTATATTCCCTGATTATTTCCATGCCAAAATAACCGGTGGCTTCTTTGTCTAATTGTAGTTTTTTGAAGGTAGTTTCAATTGGAATTTTTTGTCTTTTGGTAAATTCATCAAATATGTCTTTTTGTTTTTCATCTGCATTTTCTTTTTTCGGACTCAATCTCCAACCATTTCCTGCAACATCTTCAGCTTTAGTTCGGCATGCTCTCATATGGTAGGTGTTTATTTCGAGTAAATTCGCCATGCTTAAAGGGTCATATAATGGTTTTACCAATCCCGCTGTTTCATAGAATTCTTCATCAGCAAATACGTCTTTGTTTAATTGTTTACTTTCTCCTGTGGTGTAGCTTTCAAGTACGTCTTGTTTAACTGCCTTGCCTTTTTTGGTTACTACAAAACAATGCGGTGTTCTATTAACTTCTTTTTCTTTTGTTGTTTGCTTTTTCATTTAGTCCTCCTTTCTGTATCCTTTTTCTTCTAATAATTAGCATTTCCCTTTACCGCCGCCAGTCCTTCGTCCAGCTCCAGAACCACCAGCTCTGCCTCTACCTCCGCCTCTACCATCTCTAGTCCCCGTTGAACCAGTTCTAGGTCCAGTTCCATCTCTTTTGGGCATTTCTCTCTCCTTTCTTGTCTATGTAATTTTAAATGACAACTTCTACATAATGTCATTCCATTGTTAACATCAAATCTTAAATCTGGATAATCTGCAAAATTTTTAATATGGTGCGCAATTATATCCTTTTTACTGCCACACATTTGGCATTTGAAATAATCTCTTTTATATATTTCATCTCTCCATTTATTATACTTTTTGCTTCTTCTAATTTTTGTATTTATAGGTGATATCCCACCCTTCCAATTATAATTATTTTCCCCATTAACTCTTTCACTAGTAAATTTCCCACTTTTACAATGATGTTCTTTATAATATCTCCTTCTACCCTTTTTATCATATTTATCTATCAACTCTCCACAACCACATGCACATTCAACTTTTATATTTTCGTGTTTCTCTGGGTATTTGTATCTTCCTAATAACTTTTCTGATGTTTTCCTTAAACTCGCATTCACTTCTTTTGTTTGCCCTTTACTCCAATTAGGTTTACTTTTGGGCTTTTTTAATGCTTCTCTCCAATATTTAGGTAATTTATTTGGTGACCCAACTTTTCTAATGATAATTTTATATTCGTGTAAATTGCGCAAAACAGTTTGCTTACTTATGCCATAAAAATCAGCTATTTTTTTACTTCCCATTTTTTGATACAGTCGTTCTAACTTTTTCTTAGGTAATATTATTTTATTAGATGGTATTGTACCTTCTGTAAATTGACCGCTCGAATCTCTTTTAGGCTGTCCTTTTGGCATAATAATCTCCTTTCTATTCTGTCGCTTTTTTAACATCTTTTAATTTCTTTTTGAGTTCATTTAACTCTATATAGGTTTGAATATATAATTTTTTCCAGTAGCATTCCTGTTGTTCTGGAGTCCGTCTTTCAAGTTCAACAAAATCTTTGGTATGCTTTTCTTCAATCACTTTTAATTTATAGGCATCATCTAAATTAAACTCTGTTTTTTGCACTTCTTTCCATGCGCTTTCATAATCTATTCTAATCATTTTTGGCTCTCCTTTGATTTATCCCTTAAATATTTTACATTATATCCGAATGATTTGGTATCTAAAACCGCTTCCAATATTTCAGTAGCTTTCGGGTCATGTTCTTTTATCATTGCTAAACATATATCCCCGATAGTGATATTTTTTGATGTATAGTTTATCTGATTTCTAAAATCCTTCCTGATTTCCAGTTCAGGAATAAACATTTCTTTAATTTCAAGAGTACTTAAACATTCCCTTTTGAACAATCCTTTTATTTTTTTAAGTATGCTCATTTTCTTGCTCCCTTATTTCACATTTGAAATTATTTTATTCGGTATCAAAAATTGTAAAATAATTGTCTTCCCTGATTCGTCCTTTTCTTTTTTATGGATTATTTGTGCAATTCCTTCCGGGACTTCTATTCTTTCGATGTTCGCCAATGGTACAAAACTGATAAATTCACTTCCCTCTGCTTTGAAGTTTACAAAGTCCCTATTTATGATTACTCTCTTGGCGGCGCAACTTCTCCCTTCAAATAAGTGAACATAGATATAATTCTTGTCTTCGTAAGTTTCATTTGTTTCCATTTCT
>JAGYPB010000129.1 GCA_018399135.1 Deltaproteobacteria bacterium
GCCCCCCTGAAACAGCTGCCGTTAAAAAACCGTCTGCTATTCCTGCTCGTCTGCCCACCCTCTGGCTGCTGGGCAAAACCGGAGCGGGAAAATCCTCGTTGATTCAGGCGATAACAGGGCGTTCGGATGTTGAAATCGGCAATGGCTTCAGCCCCTGCACCCAAAGCTCCCGGCGCTATGATTTTCCATCAGAAAAGCCGCTGCTGCGTTTTCTTGATACGCGGGGTCTTGCCGAGGCCGACTACAATGCCGACCCAGACATTGCCGCCTGTGCGCAGGCGACCCGTGCCGCCATCGTCGTGATGAAGGCGGAGGAACCCGAACAAAGCGCAGTGATCCGGGCCCTTGCACAAATTCACAGATCCGGTGCCGTCAAACATCTGTTGCTGGTCCACACGGGCATCCTGCTGCTTGATGATGCGCTTCAACGCCGCCAGGCCATTAACCACAATCAGCACCAGGTCGAATCTGCCTGGAAACAACCGGTCAACTCCGTTGCCGTGGATTTCGAAGGAGCGGGCGGCGGCACCGTCGGGGTGGAAGACCTGCGCGCTGCGCTTGCTGATTTTTTACCCATCATTGCCCTGCTGAGCACCAGAGAAGAACATGCCAGCGCCGAAGAGAGCCGCTTTGCCCCTCTTCGTAACGATATCCTCTGGTACGCGGCTGCTTCCGGCAGTACAGACGCGTTTCCGGTGGTCGGATTGGGCACTGTCCCGATGATTCAGGCAAAAATGCTGCATCATCTGGCCGGGCAATACGGAATCTCGTGGAATAAAAAAGCCCTGGCCGACTTTGTCGCGGCCCTGGGAGCCGGATTCAGCGTGCAGTATCTGTCAAAGCTGGGCATCCGTCAGCTCACCAAACTGATTCCGGTTTATGGGCAAACCGTCGGCAGTGCCGCCGCCGTTGTCGTCAGCTTTTGTTCGACCTATGCCATCGGCCGGGCCGCCTGCAAGTATCTGTATCACAAAAGTAAAGGAGAAGCCGTCTCCGAGCAGGAACTTAAACGCCTGTATCACCAGGCGTTCAACGAAGTCCGAAAGGTAAAGACCCGTGAAACGTCTGTTGAACCGCATTAAAACAACCCGGCGACTGTCACAGGCAGCCATGCCGCTGCTGGCTGTTGCCCTGGTTTTGCCCGTGCTGATTCTGTGTCTGTTCGGACTGATCGCCCTGATCGACTATGGCTATATTCTATATTTTGTTGCGCTGCTGGCATTTTGTGCTCTCCTGGTCACGGCATTAAGCTGGACACTGCAGCGACCCTCCCCCGGCAAAGTGCCCCTGCCGGAAGAGGGACTGGTAACAGCTTCCCCTGATTGGGGTGATTATGATCATCAGGTCTGGGACCGACTGAACCGGAAAATTGCCGAACAGCTGGCGGAAAACGCCCAGTGGGGGCGTCTGCAGGAGAACGCCCTGGCCCTGATCAAGGCCGTTGCTGAAAACTACCACGACAAAGGGGATCGTAAAGAACTTGCCTTTTCCATTCCGGAACTGTTGATGATGGTAGAGGAAATCAGCCGCCGCTATCGTCTGCTGCTGAAAACACATGTCCCCTTCATTGAAAATACACGTCTATCATTGCTGGCACAGGGGTATGACAACAAGGAAAAGCTGATGTCCGGCTACAGAGCGGCCCAATGGGTGTGGAACAGTTACCGGATTGTCCGGCTGGCCAGTCCGCTGACAGCGGTGCTGGCTGAATTCCGCAGTCAGGTGATCGGCAAAATGATGACCCGGGTCAGTGCCGAGTTCCAGCTCAAGCTGAAACAGGCCCTGCTGCAGGAAGCTGTTTCCGTCGCCATCGATCTCTACAGCGGCCGTTTCCGGGTCCAGGCGCATCATCAGGCGATACAAGGGCAGGACAGCAGGAATATGGCACCGCCCCTTGAGCCATTACGGATCTGCTTTGTCGGGCAGACCGGTTCAGGTAAATCATCCATCATCAATGCCCTTGTCAATGCCATGGTCGCTGAAGTCAACCCGCTCCCCTCAACCAGCGCCACAACTGTCCATCGATGCCGGATTGACGGGATGGAGATGGTTCATCTGGTTGATCTGCCGGGTCTGGACGGCAACGAAAAAACCACGAAGCATCTGCTCAAGGAAGTCACCCGCTCTGATCTGATCATCTGGGTGCTTAAAGCCAATCAGCCCGCCCGGTCCCTGGACAGCGACTTTAAACACCAACTCGATGCCTTTTATCTGGCAACAGCCCGCCGTTCACAAAAACGCCCGGTCATCATCGGTGTGCTGAACCAGGTGGACCGCCTGCCCCCTGCGCAGGAGTGGCATCCGCCTTATGATCTGGAAAACCCGGAAACCCCTAAGGCAAAAACCATTAAAGCAGCCCTGGCGTACAATCGCGACCTGCTCGGCTTTAATGAACTGATTTTTCTGGCTGTCGCCGAAAACCAGCCGGCCTATCATCTTGATGAACTCAAAAGGCTGGTCGACAGATCCTGTCAGCAGGGGCTGCAGACCCAACTGAATCGTCGCCGCATCCGGACCGGCGGTGTCGGGAAGATCAGTGACCAGGCCGGGCGGCTCTATCAATCAGGCAAGTCACTGTTCGCCATCATCAAGGCAGACAATGGCAAACAAGGA
>JAGYPB010000013.1 GCA_018399135.1 Deltaproteobacteria bacterium
CGCCGTACTGCTCAACGGTCTCGGCATCCCCGAAGCCTTGCGGCAAAAAAAAATGAAAGAACTGGAAGGCGGCGACAAGGTGCGTGTCCTGCTGGCCCAGGCTCTGTTCGGCAATCCCGATATTCTGTTGCTCGATGAGCCGACCAACAATCTGGATCTGAAATCGATTCAATGGCTTGAGGAGTTTCTCGGCCGCTTCCAGAATACCGTGATTGTCGTTTCCCACGATCGCCACTTTCTCAACCAGGCCTGTACCCATATCGCTGATATCGATTTCGGCACTATCCGTACCTATGTCGGGAATTATGATTTCTGGTATGAGGCGAGCGAGATGGTGCTGAAACAGAAACAGGACGCCAACAAAAAGGCGAGTGACAAGGCCAACGAACTCAAGGAATTTATCGCCCGCTTCAGCTCCAACGCCTCCAAAGCCAAGCAGGCAACCTCACGTAAAAAGCTCCTCGATAAACTGGAAATTGATGATCTGCCAACCTCATCGCGCAAATACCCATTCATCCTCTTCAAGCCGGAGCGTCCCTGCGGCAATATTATTCTGGAAGTCACCAACCTGAGCAAAACCATCGATGGGGTCAAGGTCCTTGATCGGTTGAATCTGGTCGTCAACAAGGGGGACAAGATGGCCTTTGTCGGTGGCAACTCTCTTGCCAAGACCACCCTGTTTCAGATTCTTGCCGGAGAGCTGGAACCGGATACCGGCAGCTACCGCTGGGGCGTCACTATCACCCATGCCTGTTTCCCGAAGGAAAACAGCAGCTACTTTGCCACACAGATGAGCTTGATTGACTGGCTGGGGCAGTTTGCCCCGACCGAAGGGGAGAGCTTTGCCCGGAGCTATCTGGGCCGCATGCTTTTTTCCGGCGATGAAGCGACCAAGGCAACGACGGTGTTAAGCGGGGGCGAAAAAGTCCGCTGTATGCTCGCACGGATGATGCTGACCAACGCCAACGCCTTGCTTTTCGATGAGCCAACCAACCACCTTGATCTGGAATCGATCACCGCCCTGAACAACAGTCTGATCAGCTTTCCGGAGGTGATCCTCTTTACCTCCCATGACCACAAGTTTGTTGCGACAACGGCTAACCGTATTGTCGAACTGACCCCGAACGGGGTCATCGACCGGGTCATGAGCTTTGACGAGTATCTCGATAACGCTGACATCACGGCGCTGCGCGCCAAGCTTTGTCAGGGTGCTGCCGACTTGAAACTTTAAAAGGAAATCACGCGTGGCCCTGCCCTGGAAAACCCTTGATCATGTTTTGACTGAGGCCGGTGAAACCCTCGAACTGCGCCAGCGCGGCGCCGGGGACTTTCTTATCACCATCGGCACCCAGATCCTGATGAACAGCAAAGCGCAACGCTCGGAAATCGCCCTGGGTAAGCTCGGCTGTCAGGGTCTGCAGCAGCACCCGGCGCCGAAGGTACTGGTCGGCGGGCTGGGGATGGCAATTACCTTGCGGGCCGTGCTCGATCAGCTCCCTGCCACGGCACAGGTGATTGTCGCTGAGCTGAACCCGATCGTTCACACCTGGTGTCTCGGCCCGCTGGCTGAATTAACCGCCGCTGCGACAGCCGACCCGCGGGTTGAGGTCGTCATCACCGATGTAGCCGAACTGATTTGCCAGTCACCGGCCACCTCTTTCGACGCCGTCATTCTCGATCTCTACCGTGGCCCCCACCCACGCACCGATGGAAGCAACGATCCGCTCTACGGTAATTACGCGATTGAGCGAGCCCGCAACGCCTTAAAGCCGGCGGGAACTCTCGCTGTCTGGGGAGAAAACCCCGATACCGCATTTGAACATCGCCTTGCTGCTGCTGGTTTTTCTGTGCGCGTTGAGCGTCCCGGCAAAGGCGGCTACCGCCATGCCGTCTGGGTGGCACGGAACAAAGGATAACAAGTGGAGACATTTGATTTGAACGGACGCCCTTTTGTCGAACTCTGTGACCTGCTCAAGCTGACCGGTTGTTGTTCGAGTGGCGGCAACGCCAAACTGGTGATCGCTGCCGGAGAGGTGACGGTTGACGGCCAGGTCGAGCTGCGTAAACGCTGTAAAATCCGCCCTGGCCAGATCGTCGCCTACGGCACAGATCGGATAAATATCATGTAACTAAGCTGAGCGGGTTTCTCGCGGCCTCACCATTCCCACACCCTTTCGCATGTCGTGATTACCCTGGGGTAAACCGACCACCCCGTCGCTTCGCGCCACCCCTCCACGGGCGGGGTGGTTTCAGTTTCGCTTGAGTTCGGCAGGTAGGGGAGAGTTTAGTCCGGTTATATAATTATTTATGAGTGCCCCTCCTTGTCCCTGCTGTCTTCATTCCAATATTTTTGTTTATTTGCACGACGTGACGCCACGCATGTTACAGGTCTGACTTCCCTACAGCCCCGACAGCGGATGAAAGGTCAAAGAAACAGAATTGATGCAGTGACGTTTGAAGGTGGGTTGTGGCCCGTCATCAAACACATGTCCCAGATGCGATTCGCAGCGACTGCAGACCAGCTCGTTGCGGGTCATGAACAACCGTCGGTCAAGGCGGGTAGCGACATTTTCCGGAGCGACAGCCTGGTAATAGCTGGGCCAGCCGCTACCGGAGTCGAATTTGTGGTCAGAGTGGTAGAGATCATTGCCACAACCTGCGCAGCGATAGATGCCACGCTCCTTGTTGTCAAGCAGAAGTCCTGTAAAGGCTCGTTCCGTTCCTTCTTCACGCAGGACATTATACTGTTGTGGAGTTAGTAGCTCGCGCCACTCTGCTTCACTGCGAACAACTTTTCTCACCTCGATATAGGTGCCTTTTTCTATAGAAAAAACGCGGACTGTTAACTCATCAGTCGTCATGGTTCCATCCTTCACCGGTTGTTTTGTGAAACCTTGGGTTGCCAGCCACAACATCCCTAGTTGTGAGGCCACAAGCATCAGTATCTGCCGTCTGGTAACAATATAGCTCATAGGTCAAGTCCTCCCACTATAGGCGACCAATATGGTCATATTATCCTTCGGCAGGGACTTAAACGCAAGTATGTGAGCGGGTTCAAGGTAAAAATTTAAAATTTAATATTAAAATGAGTGACCCATGATGTTTGGTCGTGTTAATTCCTTAAATACCTCATTCGGCAAGGAGAAGGCCATGCCACCCAAATGTAAAGTGACACTCTTGTTGACTACCGTCCTGTTGTTTTTGTTAACCCTGAGCTCAACCTCTTTTGCCGACGAACTGCTGTCGATCAAGGCTGGATATCAGCTCCTGAGCCCTGAAGGCACCATCGCCGGAACAAGTAATGGTGTAGGTGGAAAGTTCGATGTTCGTCGCGACCTTGATCTGGACGATAGTACCGGCTTTACCGGTGAGATTGCCCTGAACTGGGGAAAATCGCGCATTTCCTTCAACTATCTACCCATCAGTTTTTCCGGCACGGGAACCTTGAAGGTTGACGGAACCTTTAATGGTAAGACTTTTTCCATTAACGACCGGGTAAAAAGTGAGCTGGATATTGCTCTTTATGATATCAGTTACAGCTATTTCCTGGTCAATCTGGATGATCTGCCGGCCCGAGTCCAGCTTGGCATTGAGCTGGCCGTTAAGGTGGCCGATGCCGACGTGATGCTGAGAAACCTCGGTAACGGTGTGATTACGCCTTTTGAGGAAACAGAATCAGCACTGGCTCCAATTCCCACCGTTGGTGTGCGCGGCCGTGTTGCCCTGGCAGATTTTATCGGTCTGGTCGGACGGGCGGGTTACATGGAGTACGATGGTAATTATTTTCTTGATGCTGAGGCGCAAGTGGAATTTTCGCCAATACCCACAGTTGGGTTGTATGCCGGTTATCGCTACTTCGACCTGAAGATTGATGAGAGCGATCTGTTTGTGGAAACACAGTTTTCCGGACCTTTCGGCGGCTTGCTGGTGCGTTTCTGATCCAGCCTGATCCGGTAGATGTTTCATTTGATACGGCCACTCCAACTCGTTTTGGGGTGGCCGTTTTGCATCCGTCAGCCATTATCCGTTATGCTGTAGCTGTTGTAACTTCTCCGGATAACCGAGCGCAGTGAAAAGGATCTAGCTGATGGCGGCAAAAGTGATTCCGATTAAACAATCACAAAGCAAGATTGCAGACATTATTGACGAAGCGTTGGCAAGGCATCCTCCTGATCAGAGTCAGGAAGTGATCGATTGTTTGAAGATGGAGCTTGAAAAAATTATTGAAACGTACTTTATTGATGATACTCCAGAGGTGTCCCTGAATCTGCCGGCAGATCTGACGCAACAACAGTTCGATGACATCAGAAAAGGCCTTGGGCAACTGTTCAGCAGTTATAATCAACAGATGCTCGAACGTTCCAGTCAGATTTTTCGTGATCTCTATCAGGCAAAACTGGAAATCTGTCAGCTGAAACATCAGCGTCAGGTGACGGACAATTGAACAGACCCGCTCCATTGATTCTCTTGCTTTGTTGACGGAAAGAAGACAATGCCCACGAATTTTGACTTGATTGTTCTTGGTGCCGGCACCACGGCATTTGCCGGCGCGCGTATTGCTGCTGCTGCAGGTAAAAGGGTTCTGATGCTTGAGCAGTCCCATCTGGGGGGCACCTGTGTCAACTGGGGCTGTATTCCCAGTAAAACCTTGATTCACAAGGCCGAGATGTATCATGGCGCGCGCAAAGGTGAAGGCTGGGGATTGAATCTTCAGGCCGGAGCCCCCCATTGCGGCACCTTGATGCCGTTAAAGCAAAAGGCCGTAGTGACAGTGCGTGAAACCCACTATCAGTATGAAGTCAATCAGTCGCCAAATATCAAGGTCATCAAGGCGCGTGGACATTTTGTTTCTCCCTGCGAAATAGAGGCGGGGGGAGTTCTCTACACGGCGCCGCAGATATTGATCGCCACCGGGGGGGAGCCTCGCGTAGTGCCGCTTCCCGGCCTTAATACTGTCAATTATCTGACAAGCTATAATTCGCTTCATCTTCCAGGCTTTCCTGAATCGATTGTCATTCTTGGCGGCGGTGTTATTGCCCTGGAGATGGGGCAGATGTTTGCCCGGTTTGGTACCAGGATCACCATTCTGGAACGTGGGCCGCGCCTGCTGGCTGAATTTGATCTGCGCTTGACCGAACAGTTCCGCATGATGCTTGAGCAGGAAGGGGTGAAGATCCTTTGTAACGTTGAGGCTCAACGGGTGGAAAGACACGGAGACAGCACCTGTATATTTGCTTTAATTAATGGAGCGGAGGTCGGTTTCAGTGCCGAACGTCTGATGCTTGCCATCGGCACGTCACCGGTGACTCAAAATCTTGGGTTAGAAGAGATCGGCGTCGAAACCGATGCCGGCGGGTTCATCAAAGTTGATCGTCAGTTACGTACCAGCGTGCCTGGAATCTGGGCCGCCGGGGATGTGACCGGTGCACCGCTGATCGCCCCGGCAGGTGCGCGCGAAGCCCAGATTGCTGTAAAGAATATGCTTGATCCGAGTGGGAATCATTCCATCGATCACCGTTTTTCGCCGATGGCAGTGTTTGTCGATCCTGAATTTGCCACCGTTGGCCTCACTAAAACTCAGGCAGAAGCCCAAGGGTACAAGGTGTTGACCACCTATGTTGACCTTGAGCGGGTGCCTAAAGCTCATGTTATGGGGGAGATGCTCGGTGGCGTACTGCTGACTGCCGAACAGGGAACCGGCAAGATCCTTGGTGTGCAGATGCTCTGTCCGCGCGCTGCTGATATCATTCATGAGGCGACATTGGCGATCCGTTTTGGTCTGTCGGTAGTGGATTTAAGTACCACCGTTCACGTCTATCCGAGTATCAGCGATGGTCTGCGCCAGGCGGCGCGTGATAATGCCCAGGCACAGGGACTGATCTGACTCTGTCTGACGCCACAAACAAGATTTCCCCACTAATTCCCTCTCTGTAACTATTCAGCTGTAATCCTTGCGCAGGATCCCCGATCCTGTGCTGAACAGATACTCCTCTCTTGTCATTTTATCGGGTGTTCTTGCCACCTGATCCTTTCTCAATTTGGCAACTCATGTTATAAAGTCACATATTTTGTTCGGAAATACTGTCTGATAATGAGGCGCCATGATCCATCTGTTTTCCCGAATGCTCAACAGACTGACAATTCGCTGGAAAATGCTGGTGATTATCCTGCCCTTGATCATCGTACCGATCTTTCTGCTTGGTGCAATTGTTGGCTATGTCGCAACCCGTCAGGCCTATGAAGGACTGACGGAGGTCAGTCGCGCCGACCTTGATCATATGGCCAGTTTTACTCTGGATCTGCTGGAAAATCACCATCGCCAGTTTGAAGTGTATCGTGACGATAAGAAAAAAATCGTCGAGCAGGAGATGAAAAGCCTGGTCGAACTGGCTTTTGGCGTGATCAACGAGCAGCAGCGTCGCCAGAGGCTCGGCCAGCTCGATCTGACCTCTGCGCAGCAGGCGGTGGGTAACAGTTTCAAGGAAGTCAGTATCGGCACCAGCGGCTATCTGTTTGCCATGACCGGCAGCGGCATCCTGACCGTTCATCCTGCCCGCGAAGGGGAAGATATCAGTGCTGTGCAGGATGAGAACGGCTGGTATTTTATCCGTGAAATGCAGCAACGTGCTTTGGCGAGTGAACCGGGGGAAGTCCTCTACACTATCTATCCCTGGTACAATGAGTTGCTTGGTGACCGGCGTCCGCGCCGCAAGATCGTCGCCTTTCGCTACTGTCATCAATGGGACTGGATTGTTGCTGCCGGTGGGTACCTGGATGAAACCTATGACGATCCCACCTTCGAACAGCAGGCCCTGAATCTGCTGGGTGAGCAGATCAAAAGTAAAAAGGTCGGGCAGACCGGATACATCTACACCATGACCGGCGCCGGCACCCTGACCATTCATCCGGATGCTGAAGGTGAAAACCTGCTGCACGCAACCGATGTTGACGGGCGGGCATTTATTGCCGAAATGGCACAGCAGCGGGATGGCTGGATTCGTTACCCCTGGCGTGGAGCGCAAGATAAAAACCCCCGGATGAAGATCGTTAGATACCGTTATTTTGAGCCCTGGGACTGGATTGTTGCTGTCGGCAGTTATGAGGATGAATTTTACCGCACCGCCAATGATCTCAAGTGGCGGATCGCCCTGCTCGTACTCTTGTTGCCATTGATTATCGGCCTGGTGGCCACGGCCCTTCTGGCCCTGGCGGCAAAGGTTCTAACCGACCCGATCCAGCGGATGATCAGCGTGATGCGCAAGGTACGTCAGGGACGACTTGATGAGCAGATGCCGGTGGAAAGTCAGGATGAGCTGGGGGAATTGGCCATCGCTTTTAATCGTATGACACGCATGCTGCGTAAAAACAAGGAGATGGAAGCGGCACTGGCGCAGCAGGGGAAAATGGCCTCCCTCGGGGTGCTTTCCTCCGGGGTGGCGCACGAAATCAACAACCCTTTGGGGGTCATTCTTGGCTATGCCGGCTACCTGGAAAAAAAGATTCCGGAGGATGATCCCAACTATAGTTTCATTCATGAGATCAAGAGGGAAAGCAAGCGTTGTAAAAAGATTGTTCAGGATCTGCTCAGTTATTCCCGAACCCCGAAGCCGGCGTTGGAGCCCACCGATATCAATCGCTTGTTGCGCCAGATTATTGATTTTGCCGGCAACCACATCGATATGAATCATGTCGAGATTGTGCAGGATTTTGCTGACGATCTGCCGATGATTGCTGCCGATGGCGACCAGCTGCGTCAGGTCGCCATCAATCTGTTGCTGAACGCCGGGGCGGCTTCGCAACCGGGGAAACAGATCAGTGTGGCGACCTGTCTTGAGAATAATGAATATATCCGCATTGAGTTTGTCGATCAGGGAGAAGGGATCAGTGAGGGGAATCTGGACAAGATATTCGAGCCATTTTTTACCACCAAGGCACGTGGTACCGGGTTAGGGTTGGCAATTACCAAGCAGATCATTGATATGCATCAGGGGCAGGTTACCATCGATTCGGACATGGGTAAGGGAACCCGGGTGATTATCCGTCTGCCGCTGGTGCGTGAGGAATATTGATATGATACGTCAGGGGAATTAAGGATGTCAGCAAAACAGATCATGGTCATTGATAATGAGGAGGGCCTGTGCCGGATGATGGCGGCGGTGCTGATGGATGACGGCCATGCCGTGCGCACCTTCACGAATCCCCTTGAGGCGGTTGAGATGTTCCGCCCCGGAGTCTGGGATCTGGTCATCAGCGATATCAAGATGCCGGGGATCGATGGTCTTGAAGTGTTGCAGCGGATCAAGGCCAAGGAAGCTGATATCCCGGTGATCATGATTACCGCCTTTGCTACCGTCGATATGTCGATTCAGGCTCTGCGCAAAGGGGCTTACGATATGCTGACCAAGCCTTTTGAGCCGGATGAGCTGTTGTTCCGGGTGCGCAATGCCCTGAAACATAATCAGCTGATCAGCGAGAATGAACAGCTGCGGCAGGAACTTGCGGGCAAATTCAATTTTGACAAGATCATCGGTACATCGATGATCTTGCAGCAGTTGCTGGAAAAGGTGAAAAAGGTTGCGGTACGTGATACTTCTGCTTTGATTACCGGGGAGTCAGGTACCGGCAAGGAGTTGATTGCCCAGGCGATCCATTATAATTCGCCGCGCAAAGACAAGCCCTTTATTGCTATTAACTGTGGCGCGATTCCCGACTCGGTGATGGAAAGTGAGTTGTTCGGTCATAAGAAAGGGGCTTTTACCGGTGCTGATACCGACAAGGAAGGATTGTTGAAGGCTGCTGACGGCGGTACCCTGTTCCTTGATGAAATCGGCAACCTGCCCCTCAATGTCCAGAAAACCCTGCTGCGTTTTCTCCAGGAGCAGGAGTTTCGCCGCATCGGTGATACCTCCCCGACGCGAGTGGATGTCAGGCTTATCTCCGCCACCAACTCCGATCTGGAAAAAGAGGTGGAAAAGGGAATCTTTCGCGAAGACCTGTTCTATCGCCTCAACGTCATCAATCTGCACCTGCCCCCCTTGCGACAACGCCGGCCCGACATTCTGCTGCTTGCGTCTTACTTTATCCGTGAGCAGAATCGCAAGTTTAATACCCATATCAGCGGGCTATCGGCAGAAGCCCAGCAGGCAGCGACTCATTACAACTGGCCGGGTAATATCCGCCAGCTGAAAAATGTCATTGAAGCCTGTATCACCGTTGAAACCGAGGAGCAGATCAGTCTGACCACCCTGGCCCAGTTTATTGATATTGACGAGGTAGCTGCCGGCGGCGACGATTACAATCATGCTCTGGCGCGTTTTGAAATCGATTATTTGCGTCAGCTACTGAATGCTGCTGGAGGAAATATTGAGGAGGCGGCCGCCCAGGCAGGGATGAACATGGCGACGATTTATCGGAAGATGAAGAAGTATGGGCTACGCAAGGATGATTTGCTTGATGACAAGGGACGGTAGAACCGGGCTCAGCCAAATCCAAACATTTCAAAAAAGGAAACACCCACCGGTTTCATAATCCACAGGCCCAGGGCACAGATAATCAGTACGACCATCACCCAGTTGAGAATCTGGGTGCGCAGGGCCCAGTTGGGTTCAGGGCGGGGTTTACCGTTTTCGTCTTTGCGCTCTTCCTTGACGCGACTGCGCGCCATCCCTCGCAACAGCCGCCCGGATGACAGAAAAATGACCGCTGAGACAACAAACTGAGGCATGACATCGGTGCTGACAACGCCCGATGCGACCAGAATGGCATAATAGGCCAGAGCAACCAACCCCAGCAATGTCATTTGTTGAGCAGGACTCATTCTACCCCGTTATCTTCGCAGATACGCCCTTTGCGCAAGCGAAAAAGAAATCTGCAACAGGTGGCTTGATCCTTGAAAAATAGCTTATAACAACGTTTGAGGCAAGTATGTTACATGCCTTTCTCTTCCCACTGTTCGTTCCAGTGACCCAGGGGGATAATTTCCTGCCCCCTGTTGTCATTAATGGTCTGGGCAACGGCGATATACAGCGCGGTCAGTGAAGCGATAAAACCGCACAGGCAGCCGAGCAGCAAAAACACCTGATCGTCCCTTAGATGATTCATCGACAAGGCCAGCAGGGAACACATGATGGCACCGTACAGGGTTTGTACAGCAATGCTGCGGCGAAAGCTGCCAAGAAACAGAATGGCTGCAAACAGAGCCCACAGGCTCAAATAAGAAAACATGGTGATTGCGTTGGGATGACGGCCAAGGCCTAACTCAGGAAAAATTTCATAACTGATCAGCGACAGCCAGAAGAATCCGAAGGGGAGCAGTGTTGCTGCCGCTCGGGGGTGTCCCTGTTGTTGGCAGCGCAAGCCGTAGGTCAGTTGAATCACCCCACCACATACCAGGATGATGCCACTCAGCAGAACTGGTGGGCTGTAAGGCCCTAACAGGCTGAACAGATAGGTCAGCAGTGAAGCGGCCAGCGCCAGAAGAGCTGGAGCGGGAAGTTCGTGCTGGAGGGGTTGCGGTGATGGTGCAGTCATGTCGTCTCCGGTAAAAGGGAAGACAGCCCTCATCATGGAGGGCTGTCTTTTTGCAACATGAAGGGTAGACAGTTAATCGCGTATTTTTTCCAGAACCAGGTCTTCTTCCTCGACAAAAATTGGAGCGGTTGCTGGAACAGCTGCTTTTTGTGGACGCAGGGACATGGCCATCATTGCCCCCACCAGCAGCAGAACGCCGGCCACCATGAAGGAACTTTCCATGCCACCGTATTTGGCGTTGAGTAGCGCTGAAATTTTTACCAGAACAAAGGCGCCGATACCCCAGGATGAAAAGAGAATACCATAGTTCATGCCGTAGTTTTTGGCTCCCCAGAAATCCTTGGCAAAAGAGGGGAACAGGGACAGGTTGGAACCGTAGTTAAAGCCGATAAAGGTCGCCAGCAAGGTCACCAGCAGGGCGCCGGAACCGGCACTGGAAACAACCGGAATGGCAGCAAACATCAAGGCGGCCTGAAAGACCAGCATCAGGGTCAGGGTCGAGGCACGACCAATCTTGTCCGACAGGATTCCTGCAACAATCCGTCCTGCGGCATTACCAACGGCCATGACAGCCACGGCAATAAAGGCCATTTCGCCCATGCTCTGTTTGGCGATGCCGGCGATACTGCCGATGACCATCAGGCCGGCGCCGGCACCGATGAAGAAGGTCAGCCACAGGGTGTAAAAACGACCTTCTTTGAGCATTTGAGTCGGGCCGACATCAACCCTAGGTGCTGTAGGGGTAGTTTTAATGCTGGCTGCAGCATCTTTCGTAACGGCGGAAAAACCGGCCGGGGGATTGCTGAGGAGCATCGACATACCACATACAATGACAATGAAGGCGACTCCGAGGATCATCATGGTGCTATGCAAACCATATTGACCCAGCAGGTATTGAGACAAAGGGGCAAGATACACCGGGGCAATCCCAAAGCCGGAAACGACGATTCCGGCAATCAAGCCGGTTTTGGCGGGAGAAAACCACTTCAGTGCCGGCGGGGTCGCAGCTGAATAGCCAAAACCGATGCCGAGGCCGGCCAGAACCCCGAAGCCAAAAATCCAGCCCCAATAGCTTGAGGTCATGGAACAGACAATAAAACCGGATCCAACCAGCAGACCACCCAGGATGGCGGTCAAACGTGGGCCTACCTTGTCCTGCATCTTGCCGCCGAGAATCATCGATAAAGCAAAAGCCAGACAGGCAGTGGCATAGGGGTCACCGGCACCGGCAAACAGTTTGCTGATTTCACCTTTGAGCATACTATAGGTATAGAGAATGCCCAGGGCCAGGTTGATGCCGAGTCCGGCAAAGACGACCTGCTTGCCTCGATTTTTAACAGTTTGGGGTTGCATCACTTCTCTCTCCTCTGGCGTTATTACATTAAAATGTTGAAGGGTCATCACACGATTCAGGCGATGGAACAGGGGCCATTTGTTATCGAATTTGATAGCGAGGGGAACCCGCACCTTTTCAGGAGGAGCCGTTTGTGCAGGTTTTGCGTAATAGTAGGCCGGCTGGGTGACCTTAATATGCCGGGGTGCTGCTTCGTGAAAGCCCGCTTGCGACAATACGTCCGGGTAGCGTTCGGTCAGGCTTGGAAACTTTTCACATTCACGGTATCTGCTTGAACAGTAATGTGACATGGCAACAACGTCGTAAGGCGAAATGTAATCTTCGCCGACGTCGCAGAATTTTTGGTCTTGATCAAAGTAGGGGCAAATGGCCATGGCAGTTCTCCTGGGTGTGATAGAATGCCCTTCTTTATGGCAACCTGTGTGCCAATCCGGCAAAAAAAATAATCATCATGATTTCAACTTGTTATGGAGAGATGTCGGGTTTTTGAAAAATCTCGTAAAAGTCACTTTTTCGCAGATTTGCAATTGTTTGAATGGTCTGATTGGGTGCCTTGTGGCGCGGGCAAGAAAAGAAGTTACATCTGTAACCACCTGGAATAGAGTCTAGTTTTTTTAAAAATGATGTATTTTATCGCCCATTCAGAACGCTGGTTTGCATTTATGGAAGCCCTTGACCATTTTTTTGCAAAATTGCAAATATGTGGGGCTGGTCACAGCGCTGATATTTACGTAAACTGACGTATCTGTTCAGCACCGGGCCTGCGGATCCTAAGGCCCTGCGCAAGCATAGAGCTGAATAGTTACAAACTGACAACCTTACATACGACCGGAATCAATGACTCAAGGAGATCTAACTATGCCAACACTCGACCAGATAATGACCCGCGGTGGCGACAAAGGACAGACCAGCCTGGTCGACGGTACACGCGTATCCAAGGCTTCACAGCGGGTAAAAACCTACGGTACCGTCGATGAACTGAATTCTGTGCTGGGACTGGTGCGTTGCGAGGAGCTGCCGGCGGGAATCAAGGACAAGCTGTTGCAAGTGCAGAACGAACTGTTCAATCTAGGTGGTGAGCTGGCGACCCCGGCCGATAGTGAACAGGCTGCACGGATTCCCAATGTTCATCAGGGGCAGATCGATTGCCTCGAGAACTGGCTTGAAGAAGATCGGGCAAAGCTGACCCCGGCGCAAAACTTTGTCCTGCCCGGTGGTACCCGCGCTGCTGCTTTGATGCATTTGGCGCGTACCGTGACGCGACGCTGCGAGCGCGAGTTGGTTATGCTGGCGGAGATGGAAGAGATCAATCCTTTTTGTCTGGGTTTTCTCAATCGTTTTTCCGATTTATGTTTTGTCTGGGCGCGCCTGAGTAACGATGGCGGTAGCAGCGATATTTTCTGGCAACCGGGGGAGCATCGATGACTACCGATACCCCCCCTGAAGAGCCGTTACTGCCGCGCCTGTTGGCAACGAACGCATTGCATGCCAATCTTGAAAAGCACATGACCCTGAATAAAATGGCGGATTCCAAAGCGGCCATGATTATGACTGCTGCCTCCATTATCATTACGATTACCCTGACCCAGTACGACAAGCTTGAGCTGATCACCACCCTGTTGCTGGCCATTTCCGGACTGCTGGCGGTGGTCTTTTCTATTCTTGCCATTATCCCGCCTCTGCATGTGACGGATCATACGAATCTGTTCTATTTCCGTTCCTACAGCGAACTCAGCGAAGCTGAATTTGTCAGCCAATTCAAAACGGTCATAGCGGATCGCGACAAGCTCTATGATGCCTTTCTGCATGAAATCTATTATCTCGGCAAGCACCGCCTGACGCGCAAATACGCCCTGATCCGCAATGGTTTGTGGACGCTGTTGATTGGTTTGCTTGCCGCCACTACCTCGGCGGTGCTGTTGCGGCTATTATGAATCTGGTGCTGCTGGATGATGAGGACTTTGTCGATGATGACCGTGTCAGATTACGCGGACGCCACTTCGATCACATCACAACCCAGCTGCGTAAAGGCTGTGGCGAGACGATCCGCATTGGCCGGATCAACGGCCTGCTCGGTCAGGGGGTGATTAGAACCGTTAGCGCCGAATCCTTGACGGTCGAAGTCAACCTTGATGAAGAACCACCGGTTCCGTTGGCGGTGACATTGATTCTGGCGTTACCGCGCCCGAAAATGCTGCGGCGGCTGTTGCGCGGGATCACCAGCATGGGGGTCAAGTCCCTCTATCTGATCAACAGTTATCGGGTCGATAAAAGCTATTGGAGCAGTCCGTTGTTGCACCCTGACAATATCAGGGAACAACTGTGCCTCGGCCTGGAGCAGGGGCGCGATACCTTGCTGCCACAGGTTTATCTGCGTCAGCGTTTTCGCCCCTTTATCGAGGATGATCTGTCCGGCATCAGTCGCAGTACCACCAACCTCGTGGCTCATCCGGGAGGTGGCCGCGCTTTTCCCTGTCAGCCGCAGGTTCCTGCCTGTCTGGCCATCGGCCCCGAAGGGGGATTTATTCCCTATGAAATTGACAAACTCAGAGAAATCAATTTTGGTGTGGTGCATATTGGCGAGCGTATTTTAACTGTGGAGACAGCGGTGGCGGCGCTGTTATCACGCTTTATCTCCTAGATTTGTAACTATTCAGCTGTCGTCTTTGCGCAGGATCCCGATCCGGTGCTGAACAGATACCTAGATTTTTACCAAGATCGGGCCTGGTAGCATAAACAGCAGTCCACCAACCAATGGAATTTGACGATGGTACTAGAAGATTGGGGCTGGTCAGCCCATTTTGAACGGGAGTTCGCCCCCTGGAAAGGGAACCAGCGGCTTCCCGCACGGATCATCCGTGGGGAAAAAAACTATTATCGGGTCATCTCGGCGGCGGGCGAACTCACGGTTCGTTTTTCCGGTAAAATTCGCCACACGGCCGGCGGCAGGCCGGATCTGCCCGTGGTCGGCGACTGGGTTGTGGTTGAACCTCAATCACTGCAACGGGGAACCATTATTGCCCTGCTCGCGCGCAAAAGTTCCTTTTCCCGCAACCTCCCCGGTCAGCGCAAGGGCAAGGATCAGCGCTCGGAGGAACAGGTCATTGCCGCCAATGTCGATCTGGTTCTGATTGTCAGCGGCCTTGATCAGGATTTCAATCTGCGGCGGATTGAGCGCTATCTCACCCTGGTCAGCAGCAGTGGCGCCGATGCGGTAGTGGTGCTCAATAAAACCGATCTTCACCCCGATCCGCAAGCCTGTCTGAGCGAGGTGGAAACTATTGCCGGGATGACTCCGGTTCTGTTGTACATGGCCCATGACGCAACCCAGCTAAAACCCTTACAGCAGTATCTCCTGCCGGGAGAAACCATCGCCCTGCTGGGGTCATCCGGCGTGGGAAAGTCGACCATTGCCAACGGTCTTCTCGGACAAGATCGCCAGAAGGTTGGCGCGGTCAGTCGCTCCGACGGCAAGGGGCGGCATACCACTTCACACCGCGAGCTGTTTCTTCTCCCGAACGGCAGTATCCTCATGGACAACCCGGGTATGCGCGAACTGCATCTGTGGGGGGAAAGTGCTGATCTGACGGAATCTTTTGCTGAGATTGACACTCTGGCTCAGCATTGCCGCTTTCGCGATTGCAGTCATACCTGTGAGCCGGGTTGTGCCGTTCAGCAGGCAGCAGCTGCCGGAACCCTCGATGGTGATCGTCTGGCCAGCTATCACAAGTTAAAAGGTGAATTGAACGCCCTGAACCGGAGCAGAAAGTGAACTGGTCAGCCGCCGGCCTTTTTTTTAGGCTACGGATCTTTTTTCTGCAACGCTGCGGATTTTGTCCTGCATGGTCTGCTCCCGGTCGATGCGCGTTCCCAGTTTGATGGTGGTGCTGATGCGTGGGGCTCCGGCGGCGTGAATTTCTTCATGACACCTCCTGATCGCTGCAAACACCTGGTCATATTCCCCCTCGATATTGGTGCCATAGGCATGTAGGTTGATTTTTAGTCCAGCGTCTTCGAGGATTTTCTGACAGCGTGCGACATAGCTGGAAACCGAAACCCCCACACCCAGGGGGACGACACAGAGATCGACAATCACCTTCATGGTTTTCTCCTTTATTTGGTCGGGTTTGTGCTTTGATGCTGGTAGTATAGCTATCCCCTGAGGTGCTGACCAGTACCGGATGAGGCAAAAAGCGAAACTAGGGTTCCGAAAATCCCCCACCAGAAACAAAAATCTGTTATATTTACTTGTTCATGACAAGCTTAAGTCATAGAAAAGTCATCGTTCATCAACCCTGACACAGATAAAAAGAGGTAGCAATGCAGAATTGGGGACAAGGTCCTTCCGGGGAAGACCTGGAGAAAAAGGTCATCGACATGACCAATCGTTTTAAAGAAAAAATGCAACTTGATCCGAAGAAAAGTGTGCGCCCGATTATTCTGATCGTCGCCGTGCTGGCTATCATCATTGGCGCGTACAGTAGCATGTACGAGGTCAACACCGAAGAAACCGGTGTGGTACTGCGGTTCGGCAAATTTGCAAACTTTTCCGAACCTGGATTGCATTTCAAGGTGCCTTTTGGCATTGATCAGGTTTATCTGGTGCCTACCGGGCGAGTCCTGAAAGAAGAATTCGGTTTCCGGTCTGCGGGCTCGGGCGTTCGTCCAACTCTTTCCGCACGTGGCCTGGAGGAGGAATCCCTGACCCTGACCGGTGATTTGAATGTCAGTGACATTCAATGGATCGTTCAGTATCAGATCCGTGATCCTTACAAATATGTATTCAATATCCATGATCCTGTCGGTACTATTCGCGATGTTGCCGAAGCCATGGTGCGCCGGGCAGTGGGCAACGCCAATGTTACGCAAGTTCTGACCACCGAACGGGTGTCCCTGGCGCTGAAAGTAGAAGAGACGCTGCAGGAAACCCTCGATAATTATGATATCGGTGTGCAGATTGTCACGGTTCGCTTTCAGGATGTCACGCCGCCCGATCCAGTCAAGGGCGCCTTTAACGAGGTTAACGAATCCGAGCAACAAAAGGAAAGTCTGATCCTGCAGGCGCACGCCCAATTCAACCAGGAAGTTCCGCGCGCCCGTGGTGAAGCCCAGAGAGCATTGCAGGAAGCCGAAGGTTATGCCGTAGAGCGGGTTAACCGCGCCCGCGGTGAAACCAACCGGTTTCTGGCCCTGCTCACTGAATATAAACGCGCGCCCGAGGTGACCCGTCAGCGGATTTTTATCGAAACCATGGAGCAGGTTCTGCCCCAGCTTGATGAAACCTACATCATGGATGATATTAACGGTGGTGCACTACCCCTGCTGCCCCTACGCAAAGTCACTGAAGGAGCCGCCCGATGAAAAACGGATTATTGGTTGTTATTATTCTGGCTGCTGTTCTTGTCGGCCAGGACGCATTTTATACAGTAAACGAAGCCGAGCAGGTGGTCATTACCCAGTTCGGTGATCCGGTACGTATTGTTATTGATTCGGGACTGAACTTTAAGCTTCCTTTTGTCCAGGACGTCAACCGATTTGAAAAACGCATCCTTAAGTGGGACGGTGATCCCAATCAGATCCCGACCAAGGACATGCGTTTTATCTGGGTCAATACCACCGCCCGTTGGCGGATTACCGATCCGCTGGTATTTTATCGAACCGTTTTTAATATCCAGGGGGGGCTAAGCCGCCTCGACAATATTCTTGATTCAGTGGTGCGCGACGCGGTTTCCAGCCACCTGTTGGCAGAACTGGTACGCGGCAGCGATTACAAGGCCGATGCTGACGAAGCCTTTGAGGTTGACGGCGAGGAAATCGGAGTGGATCAAATGATCGGTCGCGAAACCATCATCCGCGATGTCCTTGCCCGTGCCAGTTCCAGTACTCCGGCTTACGGGATTGAGCTGGTCGATATCCAGATCAAGCGCATTAACTACGTTGAACAGGTACGTGAGCGAGTCTACGAGCGAATGATCAATGAACGTAAACAGGTTGCGGCGCGCTACCGTTCGGAAGGTGAAGGGGAAAAGGCCAATATTCTTGGTGAGATGGATCTCGAATTGCAGCAGATCCGTTCCGAAGCTCATCGTAAGGTTCTGGAAGTGCGCGGTAACGCCGACGCCCAGGCTGCTTCTATTTACGCCGATGCCTACAATCAGGATAAAGAACTCTACGCCTTTTTACGGACGATGGAGTCTTACCAGAAAACCCTGACCCAAAACGCTAAATTGGTGATCTCGGCCGATTCTGATTACTATAAATACCTGCGTACGCGCGATGCCGGCTTTTAGTCTGTAGCGCCACAAGGAAAAACCAAAAATGCCGTCGGATCAGTCTTTGCTGGTCGGCGGCGTTTTTGGTTGATGTCGCTTTGCTATTGGAGTCCGTAATTTCATGCCTGAAATGATTGTTGCCAGCACCGAGACGGGATTGTCGCCGGTGAAATTTCTACAACAGCGGATTCCTGCTGCTCCCGTGGCTTATATACGTAAGCTGCTAAAAGACGGAAAAATTCGGCGCAATAAGATGGATGCAGTACTGACCGCAGGGGAACATATCCTGCTGCCGGACAGTCGACGTCTTGCCGATCTGCTGGCGCAGAGTGCAAAAATGTCAGTAGATATTCTTTTCGAAAGCGATCAATTGCTGATTCTTGACAAACCCTCCGGCCTGGCAACTCATGCCGGGCAGGGACATGATGAGGATAATCTGACCGCACGGGTTGCAGGCCTGCTCCAGCGCCGCGGGGAGCATTTCATGGCGGCGCCGATTCAACGCCTCGATCGTGAAACCTCCGGGGTGGTGCTATTCGGTAAAGGGAAAAAAAGCTGTTCCGTCCTGGGCACTATGATGATGACAGCAGCAGTTACAAAAATCTATCTGGCGCTGGTTAAAGGGAAAATCACCACTGACGGCACCTTAACCGATGAGATCCCCGCCAAGGGGAAGATCAAAACAGCGGTCACCAGCTATCGGGTGCTGGCCGCCAATGACAGCGCCTCTTTGCTGCAGATCGAACTCGGCACCGGTCGTCAGCACCAGATTCGGCGTCAGTTTCAACAGATGGGCCACCCCCTGTACGGCGATCGCCGTTACCCTGGTCCGTGCCCCGAAAACCTGTCCCGGCTATTCCTGCACTGCCACCAGCTGGCATTTGTCGATCCTTTTACAAATACTCCCTTGACGATTATGTCCCCCCTACCGCAAGACTTGAGCGTTTGTAACTATTCAGCTCTATACTTGCGCGGGGCCTTCGGATCCTATGGCAAGGGTGTCAGTTGCCATGGAGGGCGACAGCAAGCGGTCATGGATGACGAAAAGCGTCCCTTGCCGCAGGATCCGAAGGCCCGGTGCTGAACAGAAACGAGAGTTTTTCATAAGGGCTTGGGTTTGGATACTGATCTTCCATGATTTAGCGTTCGTTGAAAGAAGAAACGTACGCCGACCTGGTTGTTCATTGCCTGTTGCTTTCCGGCCGGGCCAGCATGGTCGGAGTCAGTTACACCAAAGCCAACGCACTGATCGCCGCCTGCGCAGATCTCGGCATGTTGCGCCAACAGGGAACCGGAAGCTTAAATCTGAAAATCTTTCTGCAGTTTTGACCAGTGACTATGGAGCTTCTGTTTGTGTTCGTCGTTCATGGGCAGATTTTTTATTCCCTGTGGCCATAAACTGCGCGCTTTTTCCATGGTGTCATCCAGATGCGGTTTGATAGCGCGCCATGGGATACCTGCGCGCCTGGCCCATGCCTCAAAGTTTGCGTAAGTAACGTCATACCATTCCTTCGTCTTGCCAAGATTGAGCGCGTAGTGTTTTTCGTTTTCGATGTAAACGTTGGTGGTAACGATGTCGAAGGCCGGGGAAAGTCGCGGTGTGATCTGGTCGATATAGAGCAAGCTCCAATTTTTCAGGTGCGCATCGCCATTAGCCAGCAGAATATTAACCAGTAGACGACGGGCGAACTGTTGCGCGTCAGCCAGACCATTGCCGGAGAAGTCGTAAAGGATTTTTCCTATCTGTTCATAGCTTGCTGAATTATATTTTTCCTGCGGGTATTTCACCAGCACTTGCGCAAAGTCTTCCATGTGAATTCTTTGCGTGTTGTTGCGGTCGAAGCGCTTTATCGCAAAGGCCAGTTTCTCGTCGGGCAAATTGACCGGCGGCAAGTTGTCTAGCTTGTCGAGTTCCACCAGCTTTATTTCAGGGACATCTACGCCTGCCATAGCAGTCAAGGACATCGCTGTGAATTCATTGAGCGGCACATCTTTGTGTTTGGTTGAAGGTGTCTTGACGATCCAGTCGCCCAGCACATCACCCTTGGACAGGTTGTAGCGGCCATCCTGATGCTTCATGGAAAATTTCATCTGGACGCCGGCGAGAGAAAATTTGTTTGCCCGGGCAGTCCTTTCAAATCTAACGGCTTTGGCTTGCCCGTAAGTGGAAAAGAGATGCGCCGGGACGTCGTCCGGGTCCATGGGTTCAGCAATCAACGCGCCGGGCAGATCCTCACCCAAATATGCGAAGAGGTGAAACTCGTTATCGACATGCACCTTGAGACCCTGAGCGATTAACTCCCTTAAAGCCCCTTCCGGAAGTAGGTTGGAGAGTGTGGGATGCAGTTGATGATTGCGCTGCCAGGGCTCTGCCAGCAGTTTCTTCGCATGTGGGAATTCTGGGTGGGTTATCAGGCTGAACGTTGGACGGCCTGCATCCGATTTATATTCCTCGGCAAAGGTCAATAGATTACGACCGTTCTGAAAACCCGCCAGATAGCCAACCAGCCTGCCGTGCAAAGTGAGTCTGAGGATGTTGACATCATCTGCGCCGTGATAGTTCATGGCTCGTCCCCCAGGAGGTTCTGCCAGGGGTCGTCAGATAGACTTTTCTTTTCACGGGCAATTGACAGGTCAGGCGATTTTTGACCGGGCTTCTGTTCTGTTGCAACGCTTTCGAGCGCAGCGATGACGGCACGTACCTTTTCTTTAGGGATCAGCATGAGTTCGCCGTTCAGGCCTTTGGCAATCAATTCCAGCGTGTCGAGCCGTGGATTGCCCTGTGCCTCCAGGCGTTGGTATTGCTGTCGGGATACGCCGATGCGCATCATCATGTCGCTTTGCTTAAGCCCCAGCGCCGTGCGTCTTTTTTTGAGTTGTTGGAGCAGAAGGTCTGTCATTGGAGTCTCCTGTGTTGCTATTGTGAACAGAGGAGTCATAATAGTTGCCTTTTGATGTCATGTCAACATATGAGTTGCTATTTAGCTGGACAGGCGGGATCGACCTGAAAAAGCACCTTTTGTGTTGCCCTGCGGGCTACTTAGTTTCCGGACGGAAACTAAGTACTGAAAACTAACAGACTGAAAGTGTTATTGAGAGATGGTGAGGATAGCCGGGAGGGAGCGTGGCTCCCCCCCATAAAGTCGCAAATCCTCTGTGTCGCCATGTTCTTCCGGACAATGGACCGATGCAGGACTCTTCGCAGAATGACAACAGCTCAGATCATGCCACAGGTTCCGGTTCCTCGACCCAGGCCTGCTGCAGCGACAGGTGACGGAGGAATTCGGCGGCAAACAGGAACTGTTCAGACTGAACCGGTACATTAATCTGCTCATTGCCACGTTGTACCGAGAGCGCATAACCGCTCTTGCCGTTGCGTTCCCAGTGCTCGACTGTCAAGCGCGTCTGGACCTCGCCATCGGGGCCGGTAAAAGAGTGATTGAGACTCTCCCGCCCACCGGCGCTGACAATTCTGTGCATCTTGGCGTAGAGGGCGAAGGCTTCAACAGGTTCGACGATAAAACGGATGGCGTTACTACCGCTCTCCAGGCGGAAGAAGCGCAGGACGATGCGCCCTTCAGTCGGTCGTCCTTCGCTGCGACGCTCAAAGGGTGAGATGGAAACCCCGGTTTGCCTGGCGTAAATGGTAATCTGTGGAATCTTGTTCATAGTAACCCCTCCTGTGGATGGATAAGCCGCAGCGCGGCGCAATGACATGGTAAACACGGGCTCTTTCTTGGGACGGTAAACGCCTCCTCACCCCGTCTTTCGATCCAGCCCGCGATACTGAATCGCTTCACTTAAGTGCATCCGGTCAATCTGGTCGTTACCTGCCAGGTCGGCGATGGTCCGCGCAAGTTTGAGGATGCGGGTGTAACTGCGCGCTGACAGGCCAAGTTTGTCGGTAACCTGTTCGAGCAGGGCGTCGCCGTTCGCATCGAGCTTGCAGAAGCGGCGGATATGGCGGGCCTGCATCTGGCTGTTGGCGTGGAGGCCAAAGAGGGCCAGGCGGTGGCGCTGGCGATCGCGGGCCTGGTTGACGCGCTGTCGGATATCCCTTGAAGGTTCGCCGGCGGCGACATCGGTAAGATCTTTGTGGGTGACGCGGGGCACCTCGACATGGAGGTCGATGCGATCGAGCAGGGGGCCGGAGAGCTTGCTGCGGTAGCGCTGCAGCAGCGGCGGGGTACAGGTGCAGTCATGCACCGTGTCACCGAGGAAACCGCAAGGACAGGGATTCATGGCGGCGACGAGCATAAAGTCAGCCGGGTAGGTCAGGCTCAAGGCGGCGCGACTGATGCATACCTGACCATCCTCCAACGGCTGGCGCAACATCTCGAGAACATTTTTTTTAAATTCCGGGAACTCATCGAGAAATAAAATGCCCCGGTGAGCCAGGGACACCTCGCCGGGACGCGGGTAACTGCCTCCGCCGATCAATCCGGCATCGGAAATGGTGTGATGGGGGGAGCGGAATGGTCGCTGTCGAACCAGGGCATTGTTGCGAGACAGCAATCCGGCGACAGAATGGATTTTGGTGGTTTCGAGCGCTTCCTCAAAGGAAAAATCGGGTAAAATCGTTGGCAGCCGTCTGGCCAGCATGGTCTTGCCGCTGCCAGGCGGGCCGCTCATCAAAATGTTATGCGATCCTGCAGCGGCGACCTCGAGAGCTCGCTTGACATGTTCCTGGCCGCGGACTTCGGAAAAATCTTCACTGTCAGCGGTTGGTGAAACTGTCGATGTGGTTGACGGCATGATAAAGGGAGTGAACTCTTTTTCGCCGTTGATCAGGCAAACGGCCTCGGCTAGATCTCGTACCGGGTAGATGGCCGGTCCGGCGACAACAGCACCTTCTTCGGCATTATCCATAGGCAAGATCAGCGCCAGATTTCCCCAGTCGCGGGCGACAACGGCTATCGGCAGAACACCGCGTACCGGTTTGACCTGTCCGTCGAGGGACAGTTCACCAAGGAGAACGAACTTTTCCAGGCGCTCGGTATTGACAACTCCGGTGGCAGCCAGCAGGCCAATGGCGATGGGTAGATCAAAAGCAGCGCCATCCTTGCGGATATCTGCGGGGGCAAGGTTAATGGTGATGCGCCGTGCGGGGAACTCATAACCGGAGTTTTTGATGGCCGACTTGACCCGATCCTTGCTTTCCTTGACGGCACCTTCGGGCAGCCCGACGGTAGCAAACTGTGGCAGCCCCTGAGCGATGTCAACTTCAACGGTGACCGGATAGGCATTAATGCCGATCAGGGCCCCGGATGTGACTTTAGCGAGCATGTTTCCCCCCTCCTGCTCTGTTTTGGAACTTTTTACGAGAGCATCTTTGTTAGATGGTCAAAAAAAGCTCTGCGCTTTGGTCATCAAGACGCATGGTTAAGTTCGTCGATGAGCTTTTCCGCCATAATGGCAGCAACGGCACCGTCGCCAACAGCAGTAGATACCTGCTTGAGGACAGTGGTTCGGCAGTCGCCGGCAGCATATATGCCAGGGACATTGGTAATGGTGTCTTCACCACAACGGATGAAGCCATCTTCATCAAGGTGCAGCAGATTTTTGACAAATCCAGTAGTGGGAGTAACCCCGATTGCTACGAACATTCCATTTATTTCGACCTGGCGGCAGGTACCGGTCTTCATGTCGCACAAGACGGCTCCGGTGAGCCCACTATTGTCGGAGATGAATTTTTCGACAACAGAATTCCACACCATTTCAATCTTTTCGTTAGCAAAGATCCGATCCTGCAGAATTTTGGTAGCGCGCAGTTTATCACGGCGATGAACCATATAGACCTTGCTGGCAAAACGGGTCAAAAACAGGGCTTCTTCCGCGGCGGTGTCCCCACCACCAATGACCGCAATAGGTTGGTTGCGGAAAAAAGCGCCGTCACAGGTGGCACAATAGGAAACTCCTTTACCGACCAGGGCGGCTTCACCGTTGATTCCGAGTTTGCGTGGAATCACCCCGGTGGTAATGATCACTGCTTTGCAGGTCATTTCCTTTCCATCGACCAGCAGGGTTTTGAAGTTGCCATGATCAGTGATTTTTTCGACGGTGCCGTAAGCGGTTTCGAGGCCAAATTCGACGCAATGCTCCTGAAAGCGCATCATCAGCTCCGGCCCTTCGATACCGCCGGGGTAGCCAGGCCAGTTTTCCACCAGGGTAGTGGTCATCATCTGCCCACCGAGGATCATTTTTTCAATCATCAGGGATTTTAAACAAGCGCGCGATGCGTAGAGCCCAGCGGTCATTCCCGCCGGCCCGCCGCCAATAATAATGACATCGTAATCGGTGTTGCTCATAATAAATTTTGACTCCTTTGTCGTCGATTTCTCCATGCGATACAGATTCGAATACTTGCATAATTATGGTGAAAATGGAATACCTTGCAGCCAGACAATTCCGTTGAGTATGATGTGATCTGTTCGGCGATGTTGAGATTTTCTTGTGGTGGGAGGCAGCAGTGTGAAATTCATTCGTTTTATTGTGTGGGTGATATTGACCTTGATACTGGTTGTGGTAGTTGATCAATTGATGATAAAGCGCCAGGTTACCACTCCGGTGCTGAAGCAAACCCAGGCGTTTTATCGTGATTTTCGTCTGCGGTTACTGACCCTGGTACGCTCTGATGACCTCGATGACCGCATCGGTCAGACCATTGAGACACAAAAAAATAGTTCTGATGAGGGTACTCCCGTGCGCTATCTCTATGTTGACGCTGCCGGGGTGTTGCATTTTGCCGATAGCCTCAACGAAGTGCCCCCTGCCTATCGTCAGAGTGCTCAACAATTGGCTCAGTAATCAGCCTTCTGCGGGTTCGTCATGGTGTGCCGTAAATATCGGCGCGGCGATCATGCAGGATCTTGATCTGATCGCGATAGGTCTGCATTTCGGCAAAATCACCATCAGCGATCAGTTCGATATCTTCTTCTGCGGCCTGTGCGAGGACCGTTCCCAGCGGCGAGATGATCCGACTGAGTCCACAAAAATCCAGCTTCCCCTGCACCCGGCAGCAGTTGGCGGCTACCACAAAGAGTTGATTTTCTATTGCTCTGGCGCGCAACAGGGTTTGCCAGTGCTCCCCCCGTGGTTTTGGCCATTCCGCCGGGACGCAAATGACCTCAGCCCCTGCCAAAGCCAGCTTGCGAAAGAGCTCAGGGAAACGCAGATCGTAACAGATAGCGACGCCGACTTTACCAACCGAGGTAGCGACTACCAGACTGTGGTTGCCGGCACCAAGGTGTCTGTCCTCACCCATGGCAGAAAACAGATGAAGTTTGCGGTAACTGCCGACGACTTCACCCTGATCGATGACATAGGCAGTATTGTAAATCTGGCCGTCGCTCAACTCCGGTAGACTGCCGACGCAGACCATGCCTGATTCTGCGCATAGTTGTTGCAATTCCTTGACAATCTCGGGGGTGCGCCGGGCCAGAGTGGGAAGGTGGCGATAGTCGTAGCCGGTGCTCCACATCTCCGGCAGGACGGCAAGTTTAACGCCATCGGCAGCGACCCGGTTCAGGGCCTCAGTGGCCTGTTTGCGGTTGTTGTCGATGTTTCCCAGATCGATGTTGAACTGAATAGCGGCGCAGCGTAGTTGTTTCATGAAGCAGTCTCCTTGATGCAGATAAACAAGCGTTTTATTTTTAACGGGGATGATGGGATGTCAGCAATACCCCAATTCTCTACCGTAGTTTGATGGAAATAGCCCATAGAGGCGGTTTTAGGCCACTTGTGTGTCACGATATCGTAGTGTTTTACAAACAGTGGTTTCGATAATTCTTGCTTTTAGGGGCTGAATTGAATACCTTTTTGGACGGTCATTTTTATACCATTGAATCGTCCTTTGTAACAAATACAAAGCCCGACAGGATGAACTAATGAATCTTGCACTGATCCCTTTGCTTCCCTTGTTGGGAGCGGTCATTCCCTCCCTGTTTCGCAGCCGCAACCTGAATGCGCTCACTGCCGGAGCTATTGCCGGTATTTCGATGCTGCTGTTGTTGTTCCAGGCCCCGGCGGTGTTCAACGGCGAGATGCCACTGGCGAGTTGGAGCTGGATCCCTACTATTGGCTTGAATTTCGCGTTTCGCGTCAGTGGTTTCGGCTTCATGTTTGCTTTTTTGATTCTCGGTATTGGCTTACTGATTGTCATCTACGCCCGTTTTTATATCTCAGCTGATGATCCGATGGGGCGTTTTTATACCTATCTGCTGCTGTTTATGGGGTCGATGCTCGGGATCGTCCTGTCGGAAAACATCATTCTGCTGATGATGTTCTGGGAGTTGACCAGTATCAGCTCGTTTTTGCTGATCGGCTTCTGGAGTTACCGCACCGATGCCCGCGAGGGGGCGCGTCAGGCCCTGGTGATCACCGGCGGGGGCGGGCTGGCGATGATCGCCGGCTTTCTACTCCTCGGCAATATTGTCGGCAGTTTCGAGCTGACAACGATTCTGGCCTCGAAAGAAATTCTTCATGCCCATCACCTCTATCCAGTGACCCTGATTCTGATTCTGCTTGGCGCCTTTACCAAGTCGGCGCAGTTTCCTTTCCAGTTCTGGCTGCCCCATGCCATGGCGGCACCGACACCGGTCAGCGCCTACCTTCATTCGGCGACTATGGTGAAAGCCGGGGTTTTCTTGCTGGCGCTGTTGTTTCCGGTGTTGTCGGGTAGTTCCCTGTGGTTTTACATTGTCACACCGGTGGGTCTGATCACCCTGATGTTTGCTGCTTACATGGCTATGTTCAAGGACGATCTGAAGGGGTTACTGGCCTATTCTACCGTCAGTCACCTCGGACTGATCACCTTGCTGCTCGGGCTCGGCAGCCCACTGGCGGCCTTTACTGCAGTGTTCCATATCTTAAACCATGCCGCCTTTAAGGCCGGGCTGTTCATGCTCGCCGGGATTATCGATCATGAAACCGGCACCCGCGATATGAAGCGTCTGTCAGGGCTATGGAAGTACATGCCGATTACCGGCACCCTGACCATGCTGGGTTGCGCGGCGATGGCCGGTGTACCTTTGTTCAACGGTTTCTTGAGCAAGGAGATGTTTCTCGCCGAAACCCTGGAACCGAACCTTTTTGGTGCCTTCAGCTGGATTGTGCCGGTGGGTGCCACTCTGGCGGCGGTTTTTGCCGTGGCCTACTCGATCCGTATGGTGCATGACGTTTTCTTCAAGGAGCCCGCTACCGATCTGCCGAAAAAGCCCCATGAGCCGCCTCACGGCATGCGCCTGCCGGCAGAGATTCTGATGACCATCTGTTTGCTGGTCGGTCTGTTTCCCATGACCCTGGCAGCGCCAATGGTCAATGTTGCGGCCGGCAGTATCCTCGGCGCAGCAACCCCTGATTACCATATTGCTATCTGGCACGGTCTTAATATGGCCCTGGCGATGAGTGTCATTGCCCTGGCTGGTGGCGCAATGTTCTATCTCCAGCGTCTGCGCCTGTTTGATTCTCACCGTTGGTGTATGCGCTATTGTGACGGTAAGGCAAACTTTGAGGCTTTTATCAGTGGCGTGGTTCAAGGTGGTAGAAAGTTGACCGGCCTGATGGAAAACGGATCCCTGCAGCGTTATATTGCCTTGCTGGTAGGAGCCGTGGTCGTGCTTGGCGCGAGTCCGTTTTTCGGGTCAAGTGCACCTTTAATCGGTCCTTTGGCCATGTCATCGGTCGATCCGGTGACCCTGGTTATGGGGCTGGTGTTGATCGTCTGTGCCGTGGCAACGGTGGTTCACCATCGCAACCGGATTCTGGCGATTATCATGCTCGGTACAGTAGGATTGATTGTTTCCCTGTCCTTTATCCGTTTTTCGGCACCGGATCTGGCCTTGACCCAGATTTCAGTTGAGGTGGTCACCATTATCCTGCTGATGATGGCATTGCATCTGCTACCGCGCACCACCCCGGTGGAATCGAGCAGTGCCCGGCGCTGGCGTGATATTCTCCTGTCGGTGGCAGCGGGTGGTGGTTGTACCGCACTGATGATGGCCGTGCTGACCCGCCCCTATGATACCATTGCCGGTTATTTTCTCGAAAACAGCAAGCCCGGCGGTGGCGGTACCAATGTGGTCAACGTCATTCTGGTTGACTTCCGGGGTTTTGATACCCTGGGTGAGATTACCGTGCTGGTGATTGCCGGCCTGGTGATTTACGCCATGCTGCATAATTTTGAGCTAACCGCACCCAAGATTGATGCGCTGGGACGACCCTGGGTTCAAGATCGCTTTCCGATGATTCTGGCGCAGATCACCCGGCCGTTGATGCCGTTGGCGCTGCTGTTTGCCGCCTATATCTTTCTGCGTGGGCACAATGAACCGGGTGGCGGTTTTATTGCCGGACTGATCGTCGCGTCGGTACTGATCCTCCAGTACATTTCCAGCGGGATTGTCTGGACGCGCCCACGGTTGACCGTCGATAACCATATTATTATGGCCTGGGGTCTGGTGATTGCGGTGGCGACCGGGGTTGGTAGCTGGATGGTTGGTTATCCGTTTTTGACCAGCAGTTTCACCTATCTGAAATGGCCACTGGTCGGCAAGTTTGAGGTCGCCAGTGCTATAGCCTTTGACCTCGGCGTGTTTCTGGCGGTGGTCGGTTCGGTCATGCTGGTGCTGGTGAAGTTGGGATCGATGAATTCGGCGGATGCTGAAATCGTGTCAACCAGCGTACAAAATGAAAAAGATGAACAAGAAGGAGCACATTAAATGGAGCTGCTGTTTACTTCCTGTCTGGGTGTGATGATTGCCTGCGGTGTTTATCTGATGCTCCGCGCACGAACGTTTCCCTTTGTGCTTGGACTGACCCTGCTCGGCTATGCCGTCAACATGTTTTTGTTTGTCAGCGGTCGACTCAAAACCAATCTGCCTGCGGTGGTTTCCCCTGAACAATTGCAATATACCGATCCTCTGCCTCAGGCCCTGGTTCTGACGGCCATTGTTATCGGTTTTGCAATGGTTGCATTTGTCGTGGTCCTGGCGTTACGAGCCAGCGGCGAGCTAGGTACCGACCACGTTGACGGCCATAAGGAGAACAACTCATGAATCATCTGATCGTTGCTCCCTTGTTGCTGCCGTTATTGATGGGAGCGATCATTGTCCTGGCGGTTAACCGCAGCATTTCCTTGCACCGTACTCTGGGGTTGATCAGTTCTGCGGTAGTTACTCTGATTACCGGGGTACTTCTGTATCAGGCCATGACCGGGCCGATCCAGATGTACGTTCTCGGTGACTGGAGTCCACCCTTTGGAATCATCATGGTGCTCGATCGTTTAAGTGCGATGATGATTTTTATCACCTCCCTGCTGGCTTTTCTTTGTCTGCTGTATGCGGTGAAGGGCACCGATGAACAGGGGAAAAACTTTCACGCGTTGTTCCAGTTTCAGCTGCTCGGTATCAATGGGGCTTTTCTGACCGGCGATATTTTCAACCTCTTTGTCTTTTTTGAGGTCATGCTGTTGTCCTCCTATGGGCTGGTGCTGCATGGTGGCGGCGCCCGGCGCACCAAGGCCGGGATGCACTACGTGATGCTCAATCTGGTTGGTTCCAGTGTGTTTTTGATCGGGGTGGGTGTCCTTTATGGCCTGCTCGGTTCTCTCAATATGGCGGATATGGCAGTGCGTCTGGCCAGTGCCCCGGCTGACAATGCTGCCTTGCTGCAGGCCGGAGGGTTGATTCTTTTTGGTGTGTTTGCTCTCAAAGCGGCGCTGATTCCCCTGTATTTCTGGTTGCCCAACGCCTACGGCTTTACCAGTGCCCCGGTTGCCGCCCTGTTTGCGGTCATGACCAAGGTCGGGGTTTACGTCATTCTGCGCGTCTACACATTGATATTTGGAGATCACGCCGGAGTTGCAGCCAATGTCCTCGAGCCGTGGCTGCTACCGGTCGCGCTGGTAACCCTGGTCGCCGGATCCATCGGCGTTGTCGCCAGCCGTGACCTGCGCCAGACAATCGCTTATATGGTAGTGGTTTCGGTCGGCACCCTGCTGGCGGTGATCGGTACCTTCAGTGTAGATGGCATCGCCGCAGCCATCGTTTATCTTCCTCATACCACCTTTATGACCGCCGCCATGTTTCTGGTCGCTGATATGATTCGCCAACAACGTCTTGATGCCGGTGCGGCCTTGACTCCTGATCGGCCGGTTGGGCAGGAACGATTGCTGGGGCTGTTATTTTTAGGCGCCGCAGTGGCGATTGGTGGATTGCCGCCGTTAAGTGGATTTACTGCCAAGGTGATGATGCTGATGGGGGTACAGGCCCATGCTGCCGCGCCCTGGATCTGGTCGCTGGTACTGATTGGTGGGCTGATGGGACTGATCGCCCTCGGGCGCGCCGGTAGTGTGATCTTCTGGAAAACCATGCCTCTTGATGACAGTGGTGTCGGCGCCTTTTCTAAAGAACCTCACGCCGATATCCCTCGCTATGGCATTGGTTATAGCTTTCCGGTGCTGATTCTTCTGGCTATCAGCCCGCTCCTGGTGTTGTTCGGCGGCCCCTTAAGTGATTTTGGATACGCGGTCGCCGCTCAAATCAGCCAGCCGGTTTATTATATCGAAGCGGTGCTCGGTAGTGATGCTGTTGCTGCGCTGCTGTCTGCAGGAGGTTACTAATGCAAGGCAACCGTTTGATACCTCATCCGTTAATGAGTTTTGCGCTGATTATTCTATGGCTGCTGCTCAATAATACCTTTTCCTTTGGTCACATTCTTCTTGGTACCTTGCTCGGGATCATGATCCCCTGGTTTACCAACCGCTTCTGGCCGGCGCGACCCCGGATCTGCAAGCGCCGTTTGTTTCTGAAGTTTTTCTTCGGAATTTTTTTATATGATGTGGTGGTAGCCAATCTCAACGTGGTGCGATTGATTTTGCAGCCCGATATTTCCAAATTACAGCCAAAGTTTATTGAGATACCCCTTGATACCGATGATCCGATGGTCATTTCCATTCTCGCCAACGTTATTTCCATGACCCCGGGGACGGTATCAACAGAAATCACCGCAGATAAAAAAACCTTGATTGTTCACGGGCTCAATGTACCCGATGAAAGGGCCGCCATTGCTGAGATCAAGTCGCGTTACGAAACCACCCTCAAGGAGATCTTCACATGCTGAACGTCGCCCTTATTATTGCGTTCGTTTTTATGACCCTGGCCCAGTTACTGAACCTTTATCGTCTGTTCAAGGGGCCGAGCCTGCCGGATCGGATTCTGGCGCTGGATACTATGTACATCAACGCCCTGGCCCTGTTTGTGTTGTTGGGGATTTATTTTGATACGGCAACCTACTTTGAAGCAGCGCTGATTATCGCCGTGATGGGTTTTATCAGCACCGTAGCAACCAGTAAATATCTGATGCGCGGCGATATTGTCGAATAAGTTGAGGAGTATGACATGATGATTGTCGAGATTCTGGTCTCTTTCTTTTTAATTCTTGGAGCCTTTTTTGCCCTGGCCGGCTCCATCGGTCTGTTTCGCTTGCGGGACTTTTTCACCCGTTTACATGGGCCGACCAAGGCAACTACCCTGGGAGTTGGTTGTCTGGCTATCGCCTCGGCCATTTATTTTACTTTTCATAAGGAAGGGATCAGTCTGCACGAAGTACTGATCACCCTGTTTCTGTTCATCACCGCGCCGGTCAGTGCCCATTTCCTTGCCAAGGCCGCTCGTCATCAGCGGCTGCATGAGGATAAAGACCATCCTGACGCGTAAATCTTGAATTGTTATGAATGCAAAAAGGCCGCAAACTTCTTGTCTGCGGCCTTTTTGCATTATTATTAAAACGTGGAATGATTATTATTCTGGATTAACCGAGTTTTGTTTCCATTGGGCTTTCATTTTGCGGTAGCGCAGATTGAGCCAGAAAATCATCAGCACAACAAATATGATGCCACCGATGGTCAGCCAGGGGTTGTCGCGATCAAGATAGCGGTTGATCAGGGTGACGCCGAAGTACATTAATGAACAACCGAGAGCACTACCGGTCACAACTCCCAGGAAGGTACCGAGGCGGGACATCCCTAATAATCGTCCGAAAATTGAGCCGCCGACGCTGCCGGTTGCCGCCAATGGAAAGACACAAAAAGCAACAATGCCGGCAAAGGTGGCGCTTTTCATCCACGGATTGCTGGCAAGAATAAATTTTCCATCTTCCTGTAATTCTTCAAGCTTATCACCAATGAACGGCAGACGGTACAAAAAACCGATATGGAAAGCGAGCAGGCAGGCCACCATCACATCCATATAAAATACCAGAAAGGCAAGCTCCCCGGATGAGAAAAACCGCGCAGCCTGTTGTACCGCCTCCTGCATCGCTTCGTCGACGGCACCACTCGTCTCGCCACCTGTGCTGGAACTCCCACCCAAAATAACAAAGCGGCCAAAGAAGAAAAAAACCGCTGCTGCTGTCAACAACAGGGTTTTTACAAAGGCCCAACCGTGTTCGGAATAAAATAGCACCAATATCCCTAACGACAGGGCAAAAGGGGCGATCAGGGTAAAAAACCAGATGAAACCCAGTTGTTTGCGGTCAGCCCCGGCCTGTTCAGGAGTGGAGTCGGGAGTTGGAAGCTGGTTGTGTTTTTCAGGTTGTTGGCGCAACGTTTCTGCCCTCAGATATAGTGGAGCCAGGTTGCAATGACAGCGATGCTGTTCAAAAACTAGGAATTTAGCTTATCCTTGTGGGGTTGTTCAAGTATGATCGGCAACTGGTTCGTCGATTTGTCATGCCATGGTGAGGTCTAACAGATCTGATGTTTTCAGGCGGCTGTTAAAGGATTCATTGTTCGTGAACTCCCTGTATTTCCATATTCCATTCTGCCGTCGGCGTTGCCGCTATTGCGATTTCTTTTCGACAACGGACGATCCTGTCAAGCGTGATATCTATGTCGCCCTGCTGTGTCGTCATCTTGAGATGATCGGTCGTGACGCCGCGCTAAAAAATTCATTACAGACCATCTATTTTGGTGGCGGCACACCATCGTTACTTACGGTGGAGCAACTGACCCTGCTGCTGACAAAATGTCGCGACCGGTTTGGGCTGGCGACCTTTGCCGAAGTTACTCTGGAGGTCAACCCCGGGACATTCAGCGGTAACTATCTTCAGCAGGTACGAAAAGCCGGGGTAAATCGGCTATCCATCGGTATTCAGTCCTTTGCTGACCAACAACTACAGCAACTGGGGCGCTGTCACAATGTTGATCAGGCACGAACTGCCGTTGCAGACGCCCGTGCTGCAGGGTTTGATAACATCAGCCTTGATCTGATGTTTGCCCTGCCGGAGCAGCACAGCGAAGGTTTGAGTCGAGAGATTGAACAGCTGTTACAGCTGGAGCCGGAGCACATCTCGGTGTACGGACTGACCATTGAGGAGGGAACTGAATTTAAACGCTGGCAGCAGCAGGGGAAACTCATCGTGACTGATGAGGACGAGTACGCAAGACAATATGAACTGCTGCGCGCACGTTTTACTGCAGCCGGGTACGAACACTATGAGGTGTCGAACTTTGCCCGTCCCGGGCATAGATGTCAGCATAACCAGCGCTACTGGCAGCGGCGCGGCTGTCTGGCTGTCGGTGCGGGTGCCCACAGTTTTGTCGAATCGGGCTACGGTGAGCGTTGGCATGTGGCGGCCGACCTGGTGCGTTATCGCCAGCTTCTTGCAACAGGGACTGACCCGGCTGAATTGCTTGAGAACTTCGATCGACGAGGGGCGATGGTTGAAACCGCTTATCTTGCCTTGCGTACCAGTGACGGCATTGATCTGGCGGCTTTTGAGAAGCGTTTTGGTGAATCATTGCCCCACGCTTTTCCTTCTGTCTTTGCTCAGTTACGGGGCTCTTTGGTGTACAGCGATGGGCGGGTTGCCCTGCCCCCACAGCATTGGCTGATATATGATCATCTGATCGCGTCATTTTTTTAACGAGGTCTTGTGTTGTCGCCAACGCTTTGCCCGGTTAGATCTTGACAAAGGGTATAAGCGTTGTTAGTCTGCGTTATTAGCACTCAGGATGGTTGAGTGCTAATATGAACGTTTCAGTGGTATCATGGAGTTGAGTCGATGGCTGAATTGAATGAACGCAGCCAGAATATCCTGGAAGCGATCGTCAAGGATTATATTGCGTCAGCGGAACCGGTAGGCAGTCGTGCCATTAGTCGCAGGCACCACTTTAACCTGTCGCCGGCGTCGGTGCGCAATGTCATGGCCGATCTTGAAGAGATGGGTCTGCTCTGTTCTCCTCATACTTCGGCTGGTCGAATTCCAACGGAAAAGGGGTTTCAATATTATATCGACTCCCTGTTACAGATACGTGACTTGAGCGATAAGGAAAAGAAGCAGTTACGCAGCAGCTACCGTTTCTCCGGCATGAAGATGGAAGATATTATGCAGGAGGTCGGGCGGATCCTGTCGGGTTTGTCCAAGTACGCGGGTCTGGTCATGGTGCCGAAGTTTGCAACCACGGTATTTCGCCAGATTGAATTTGTGCGCTTGTCTTATGGGCGCTTGCTGGTGATCTATGTTTCAGAAACCGGACTGGTGCAGAACAAGGTGATTTCTGCTGATACGGACATCGATCAACGCCAGTTGGAAAAGATCAGTAACTACCTTAACCGGGAGCTGAATGGCTTGACCATTCTCCAGGTACGCGAGAAGCTGAAAAAAGAGATGCAAGAAGAAATTAGTCTCTACGATCAGCTGCGTACAAAAGCGTTAAGTTTGTCTTTCGCTGCGCTGCAGGATGAGGTGGAAGATCAGCTCTTTGTTGCCGGTACGTCACTGATGCTTGAACAACCGGAGTTTTCTTCGCCGGATCAGATGCGCCGCCTGATTCAGACCTTTGAAAGCAAAAAAATTCTGATAGACTTGCTCGACCGCAGTCAGTCAGCTCAGGGGGTGCAGATTTTTATCGGCAGTGATGTGGATCTGAAGGGTTGTAGTCTGATTTCTGCGAATTTTTCCAATCGCAAGGGAGCGATAGGAGCTTTGGGGGTGGTCGGGCCGATGCGCATGGACTATTCCCAGGTTGTGCCGATCGTAGATTTTACCGCCCAGCTGGTCAGTCGCGTGCTTGATCGGGAAGCTGAGTAATTATCAAAAGGAGATAAATGACTGTGGGTAAAAAGACCGAAAAAAATGCAACAGAACAGGTTGCAGAGATTTCTGCCGAGGAGTTGCAGCCGGAGGCTGAACCCTTTGTGGAGAATACAGGGCTGGAACAGCAACTGGCAGAAGCGCTTGAAGAAAAGCAGCGGCTGCAGGAGCAATATCTAAGAACCCTGGCGGACATGGACAATCTGCGTAAACGGACAACCCGCGAAAAAGAAGAGATTGCCAAGTTTGCTAATGAGGGGATTTTACGTGACATTCTGCCGGTAATCGACAATCTCGAGCGGGCGCTGGAGCATTCTGAGAAGGCCGATGAAAGTGGTGGGCTATTAGAAGGGGTGCGCATGACCCTGTCTCAGTTTACTCAGGTTCTTGGTCGTTTTGGAGTGGAAACGATAGAATCTGTCGGCAAGCCCTTTGATCCCGCGTACCATCAGGCCATGGGACAGCTGGAATCAGCCGATCATCCGGTTAATACGGTGATGGTTGAAATGCAGAAGGGTTATCAACTGAATGAACGTCTGCTGCGACCGGCTTTTGTCCTGGTGGCCAAGCCGCCAGTGCTAAAGGCAGCAGCTGACGATGACAACAAAACTACCTGATATACAGGACAAAAAAGATCTAGGGAGGAAACAACGTCATGGGTAAAGTTATTGGTATTGATTTAGGAACAACCAACTCCTGTGTTGCCATTATGGAAGGTGGCGAGCCGGTTGTTATTGCAAACTCGGAAGGGTCACGTACAACACCTTCTATGGTCGCATTCACCGAGTCTGGTGAGCGGCTGGTCGGCCAGCAGGCTAAGCGTCAGGCAGTCACCAATCCGGAGAACACATTGTTTGCCATCAAGCGTTTGATCGGCCGCAAGTTCACGTCGGAAGCCGTGCAAAAGGACATGAAAATCAGTCCTTTCAAGATTATTGAGGCGGAGAATGGCGATGCCTGGGTTCAGGTGCGTGACAAGAAATACAGCGCCCCGGAAATCTCAGCGATGGTGCTGCAGAAAATGAAACAGACAGCCGAAGACTATCTCGGAGAAAAAGTCACTGATGCGGTCATTACCGTTCCGGCCTACTTCAACGATTCCCAACGCCAGGCGACCAAGGATGCCGGCAAGATTGCCGGACTTAACGTGCTGCGCATCATCAACGAGCCAACTGCAGCATCGCTTGCTTATGGTCTCGATAAAAAGCAAGAAATGACCATCGCGGTCTTCGACCTTGGTGGCGGTACCTTCGACGTGTCCATTCTTGACTTGGGTGATGGGGTTTTCGAGGTCAAATCGACCAATGGCGACACCTTCCTTGGTGGTGAGGACTTTGACCAGTTGATCATTGACTATGTAGCCGATGAATTCAAAAAGGATCAGGGGATTGACCTGCGTAACGATAAAATGGCCTTGCAGCGTTTGAAGGAAGGCTCAGAAAAGGCCAAGATTGAGTTGTCCTCCTCCATGGAGACCGACATCAATCTTCCTTTTATTACCGCTGATCAGTCAGGACCCAAACACCTGAACATCAAACTGTCCCGCTCCAAGCTCGAAAGTATCTGCAGCGGATTGCTGGATAAGCTGGTCGGCCCTTGTAAAATGGCCCTGAAAGATGCCGGTTTGTCAGCCAGTGACATCCAGGAAGTCGTGCTGGTCGGCGGAATGACTCGCATGCCTGTTGTTCAGGAGCGGGTCAAAGAAATATTCGGTAAAACCCCGAGCAGAGGTGTCAATCCGGACGAGGTGGTCGCTATTGGTGCCGCGATTCAAGGCGGTGTTTTGACCGGTGATGTCAAGGACGTATTGCTTCTCGACGTTACTCCGCTGTCCCTGGGGATCGAAACCCTGGGCGGAGTCATGACCAAGCTCATCGAGAAAAACACCACGGTTCCGTGTAAGAAAAGTCAGGTGTTTTCCACTGCTGCCGACAATCAACCAGCAGTATCTGTTCATGTCCTCCAGGGTGAGCGTGAGATGGCCAATGACAACAAGACCATTGGTAACTTTGAACTGGTCGGGCTGCCGCCGGCTCCGCGTGGGGTTCCACAGATTGAGGTGACCTTCGATATTGATGCCAACGGCATTCTGCACGTGTCAGCCAAGGATCTCGGTACCGGCAAAGAGCAATCGATCCAGATTACCGCTTCCAGCGGTCTGTCCGATGATGAAATTCAGCAGATGGTTAAGGATGCCGAATTGCATGCCGGCGAAGATAAAAAGAAGCGTGAACTGATTGAAGCTCGTAACCAGGCTGATGGTCTTGCTTACACGACAGAAAAATCCCTGGCTGAGCACGGCGAAAAAGTCGACAGTGCCACCAAGGCAAAAATCCAGGAAGCTCTTGACGAGCTTAAAAAGGCGATTGAAGGTGAAGATCCCGAGCTGATCAAGAACAAGAGCGAAGCCCTCGCCCAGGTTTCTCATAAACTCGCCGAGGTGATGTATTCCCAAGGGCAGGAAGATGCCGGTGCTGCCGGTAGCGAAGGGCCGACAGCTGAGGATTCCGCCAAGGATGACGTGGTTGAGGCTGAGTTCGAGGATGTTGACGAAAAGAAATAAATTGCTAACCGGGCTGGACGCCGATCATTTGAACATCAGATCGGCGTCCGCCTTTTTACTGTCTGGATATTTATTTTGGCAAAACGTGATTATTACGAGATTCTTGAAGTCAACCGTAACGCCAGTGAAACGGAAATAAAAAAAGCTTACCGGCGTCTGGCGGTACAGTTCCACCCCGACAAAAATCCCGGCAACAGGGAAGCGGAAAATAAATTTAAGGAACTTTCTGAGGCCTACGCAGTTCTGTCCGACTCTCAGAAGCGGGCCACCTACGATCAGTTTGGTCATTCCGCTGTCAATGGTGCGGGCGGGTTCTCCGGCGGTGGTTTTGACTTTGGCGGTGCTCCGTTTGAGGATATCTTCGGCGACATTTTCGGTGATATCTTCGGTGGCTCACGGCGATCCGGGCGCGGTCGTCGCGGTGATGATTTACGCTATAATCTGACCCTCAGTTTTGAAGAGGCAGCATTCGGGGCCGAAAAAAAACTGCAGCTGCCACGTCATCAGCCCTGTGAGAGTTGTCAGGGTAGCGGCGCCCGTAGCGGGACGTCGCCACAGACCTGTTCAACCTGCCGTGGTGCCGGTCAGGTGCGCTATCAGCAGGGTTTCTTTACCATGACCCGTCCCTGCCCGGACTGTCACGGCGAAGGTAAAACCATTAAAGATCCCTGCCCTGATTGTAAAGGTAGTGGACGCATCAAGCAGAAGCGCACTCTCCCTCTTAATGTTCCGGCCGGCGTGGAAAACGGCACCCGTCTCAAGCTCAGCGGTGAAGGAGAAATGGGTAGCCAGGGAGGGCCTCCAGGCGATCTTTATGTCGTTATCAGTATAAAAAAACATCCGATCTTCGAACGTGATGGCCAGGATGTTATCTGCGATGTCCCTATCTCTTTTGTACAGGCGGCTCTGGGCTGCGAACTGGAGGTTCCCACCCTTGATGGACGGGTCAACCTTAAAGTGCCGGCGGGTACTCAGAGTGGCAAGATCTTTAAGTTGTCGGGTAAGGGTATCGTTGCCTTGCAGGGATATGGGCGTGGCGATCAGTTGGTGGTTTTACGGGTCGAAGTTCCCACTAAATTAAATGCTCGTCAAAAGGAATTACTGGAAGATTTTGCCAAGGCTGGTGGCGAAGAAATCCATCCTCAGGGTAAGGGTTTTTTTGATAAGGTGAAGGAGTTGTTCGACTGACATTTTTTGTTGGTGCGGCGCGATGATAATGGAGTACCGATGAAGCGATTCGCTTTTGTGTTTCTCTTGCTGTTTGTCCTGTGTTTGTCTCAGGGGCTGTCTTCTGTGGCAACTGCTGCCGGTTTTGAGCGTGGCCAGGAGCTCTATCAGTTGGGGCGAGAGGATCAGGCTTTGGCGGCACTGCGTGATCACATCCGCAGCGCTCCTGAAACTGTTGAAACAGCCCGCGCCTATGCCCTGATTGGTAGAATTCTGACCGAACGGCAACAGTATCCAGAAGTCATTCTCTACCTGCAGCGTGCGCCTGCCGTATTACGTAGCCCGGATATCGAATTGCTCCACGGCAACGCTCTGGTGGCTACAGGCAAGGTTGCTGAAGGGTTGGTGATGCTGCGTCCGCTGATCGACGAGTCTTTTTCCCCTGCTGATCAGGAGCGCTTGTATCAGGCCCTGGCTGGCGCCAATCTGACCCAAAATCAACCCTTGTTCGCTTTATATTATCTGCACCAGGAGCTGACCTTAAACGTGGATCAGCAGGCAGTTTTGAAGCGGGTGCGGCAGCTTTTGCAGAATCATCTGTCTGATGTTGACCTGGCTGAAGCGGCATTTATGTGGCAGGGCACAGAAATCGGCCAGGATGCCCGGCTACAGATTGCCCGGCGGGCGCTGGCGCGACAAAATCCAGAAATCGCCAGGCAGCAGCTGGAAAACCTGTTGGCGATAGGTATCCCTTTCCCCTACTGGCAGGAAGCTGAAGAATTATTAGAGCGCACGCAGGAAGACGGTTGGCTCAATCGCAATGCCGTCGGTGTGGTGTTGCCCCTGTCCGGACCTTATGCCTCCTATGGCGAGATAGTTAAAAACGGACTGGAGCTGGCACTTAAGGAGCACAACAAAACACGCTTCCCTGTTCGTTTTATTTATCGCGATAGTGCCGACAATGTGCCCGTTGGCCGTCTGATCAACGGGCTGGCCAATGAGGATCGCGTTATCGGGATTATTGGGCCACTGCTCAGTGCTGATGCCATGGATGCGGCGCGAGAAGCACAACGGCAGATGGTGCCAATGCTGGCGCTGGCGCAAACCGAAGGGCTGCCACAGGTCGGCAACTTTGTTTTTCGCGATACAGTAACTGCTGAACAGCAGGTCAGAACCTTGGTTGATTACGCTTTGGCTAACGACCGCATCAGCTTTTCGGTACTGCACCCCCAGACCCGCAGTGGTCAACAGATGGCTCAGCTGTTTGAGAAGCTGGCTAGGCGTGAGGGTGGGGAACTGATAGATATCATCAGTTATCCTGCTGGAACGACCGATTTTCGTGGACAGATTGAGCAGTTGCTCTGGTCAAATCGCAGCCGCCCGATTGATGAAGAAAAAAGTGGTGGACTTGAGCCGCCGGAATATCCGCTGTCCCCTTTTCATGCCCTGTTTATTCCTGATTTCGCCGATAATATCAGCCTGATTGCCCCGCAATTAATGTTTTACGGTATCAAGGATGTGCTGCTGTTGGGCATCAACGGCTGGTATTCACCGGAGCTGATTCATCGGGCCGGCCGTTTTCTTGGTGATGCCGCATTTGTCGAAGCTTTTTATGCCGACAGTCGTCATCCTGAGGTAAGGCGTTTTGTTGAGTTGTTTCGCGGCGTTTATAGCGAGGAGCCAAGTGTTCTCGAGGCTCAGGCCTTTGACGCGGCAAACCTGTTGTTGGCCACTATTGATCGCCCCGAGGTGGGTAATCGCGACGATTTGCGTAAAGCCTTGCTGCATCTGGAGGGGATTCGCGGAGTGACCGGAACCAGAGGATTTGACCTGGAAGGAGAGGCGATCAAGGAGTTGAATCTGCTTGGCGTCGAGCGTGGCCGTCTGATCCAGAAAAACTAAGCGATCACCTTAAGAATAGCGCTTATGGCGAGCATGGTAGAAGCTCCAGTGCGCGTGAGCGCCACGAAAGCACACCAATCTGGGTGTGCATCCGTTCGGTAAGCTGCGGAAAGTCGCTTTGGATGACGTTGGCAGCAAAGTCAGCCAGAAAGCGCGATTTCAGTTCAGCGCGTGCGCGATCCATCCCGATCCCTTCGTAGGGAACCGACGTAAATAACAAAAAGCCGTCATCAGGAATCCGGCCGGCGCGCATATTTTCTTCAATAATTCCAGCCGCCTTGCGGATCGGATCAGCCAGATCCGGGCTGTAAGGGCCAATAATTAGCGCCAGATTTGGTGTATGCAGAAAGTCGAAGCCGCGTCCCAGGCAGATCATCCACTCCCGATGTTCTACATCCAGCAGCCGAGAGGTGTTGCGTACCTGGGTAATGCGTTTAATGTTCCCCTGCAACAAAGGCAGCAGATCGTGTTGCATCTGTTCTGACATGTCCGGAAACATGTTCCCGATCTTGTTCCCCAGGGTCGGCATATCGTCTGGCGACAGGGTTGAGAGGTCGAGGAGTTCGTCCTCGGCTCCATGCAGGATCAGGGCATCTTCATCTGTTTCGTAACCACACAGCAAAGGATAGATGGTGCCGTGTCGGCTACCAAAAATATATTCCGCCTGTTGCTTGATCTGGCGGCAGTGAGCGAGGGCAGCAGCCGTATCACAGTTAAAACCGCCGCAGCCCCTGCGGTCATCACCGCGGGAAAAATGATAGGTGATAAAGATCAGGATCTGGCGTCCGGCCGCGAGCATGCGGTGGACTTCTGCGGCCAGGACTTCACCCAGGTGCGGCCAGCCGAGGTCAAAGATGCCGCCAAGGTTGCGGAAAGGCTGGATGATGCCGGGCGGGGTGCCGGTGGCGACCGGGATGTTGATGCGTCCGTCCATACACTTAAGAACCATGATGGCCGTGGGATATTTAGCCAGGTAGAATTCACGTGCCAGGCTGGCATCAGGGCTGCGAAAATCCGTGGTGTGGCGCTGGGCAAGGTCCTGCAGCCAGGCAATACGTTCCGCGATTGGTTGTTGATGAATGGGCATGTTCGTTTCTCACTTGATAAAAAATGATATGTATCTGTTCAGCACAGAATCGGGGATCCTATGTCAAGGGACGCTTTTCGTCATCCATGACCGCTTGTTGTCGCCATCCATGGCGACAAACACCCTTGCCACAGGAACCCCGATCCTGTGCAAGGACTACAGCTGAATAGTTACAAAGGGTTATCTCTTAAACCCGCGAGAAAGAGCTCGGATTACAAAGATTTTTCGCATACCGGGCAACAGCATTACAATTAAGGCAGGTATGACCCGGATTAGCCATCAGAGCATTGGCATCATCGTGGCGACCTTCACGGCGCAATTGACAGATATGCATCCAGTGGGAATCTGGATCTTTACATTCGTGCTCTTCAACCCCTGTCATACAGCCTCCCTGAGAAAATATTTCGTCATGATTGATGTTCTATCCTTGCCCAGGGCCGTCGGGTTCTGTGGCAAGAATGTCTGTCACCATAGACGCCGGCAGCAAGCGGTCATGGATGATCCAACGGGAAACAATCGCGTCCCTTGTGATCCGGTTCTGAACAGATACTGAATACGTCAAGTATGGCGCGAAGACATTATAACACTAATCCTGAGAAAGGAGTGAAGAGAGCTTTTTTCAGGAATTATTTCTGAACTTATGGCCAAAGTTTTCTTCTTCTTCCGGACTGCCGATCAAGATCAACCCCATTCCCTCCGTCATCACGGTTTCCGGTGGCGGAGAAACGATCGGATCGTCGGATTCAGACAATTCAATGGCAACAATAGAACAACCCGTTTTTGGACGGATCTGGGATTCGGCGATGCTCAAACCCACCAGAGATAAGGGCAGAGGTGCACGAAAGACATCAATCCCTTCGGTCAAAAAGATAGTCTCCTTGCCTGCAAGAACATTATTGAGGATATTGGCTCCGACCGAGGAGTTGGAAACAACGAAATCAGCGCCGGCGGCATATAGCTGGTCAACGTTTTCCTCCTGATTGGAGCGCGCCACAATGCGCATGTGGGGACGCTGACGACGGCTGGCAAGGGTAAGGAAAATATTGGTACTGTCATCATTGGTGGTGACAATCAACCCTTTGGCATCTTCTATGCCTGAATCCAACAAAAGATGACGACTGGTCGCATCGCCGATGACAGTAATATGATCCATACAATCGAGATTGTTAGTACGATCAATGATCACAAAAGGAATGGAACGTCGCTCCAGATATCTGGCCGCGCTGCAACCGATGCGCCCATGGCCGAGAACCATCACCAGGTCAGTCATATCTTTGTCACCGGCAATTCCTTCAAGAGTATGCAGCTGTTCACGGGTTCCGGCGAGCACCATCAGAGCTAAAGGGGAAAGAACACTGTCTGCCTGCGGGATAGTGAACGTGCCACGTTCCCACAAACCAATGACCGCCAGACCTGTCTGCTGACGAATTTTTGCTTCCGCCAGGGTCAAGCCAACAAAAGGAGTCGATTTAACCGGCATTTCAGCGATCAACAACTTTCCAAACGCATCAAGGATATGGGCCGTGGCTCCCAGAGTGGTAGCCCGCGAAGCAAGATAGCTTCCCAGAATTCGTTTTAACGGAATGGCCCGGTTGGCACCGGCCAGACGCAACAGCTCGGTGCGTTCCGGTTCATCCACCATGGTAGCGATCGGCGTGTCGCAAAAAGAACGGATCGTCAGACAGATATTGGTATTCAGAGGATCGCTCAAATTGGCAATCACGTGGCGGGCTTTAGCGATCTGAATGTTTTTTAAAAAGGTCACATTGGTAGGACGACCAAAAACCACATGCAGCCCCTCTTCTTCAAGCTGAATCGCTTCATCCTGATTCGAGGTGACGATCACATAGGGGGTATGATGAGAAATCAGTTTACGGGTCAAGGCACGAGCAATACTGTCATAACCAAAAATAATCACATGGTCGCTGTAATCAGCATTTAACTGAGTTTTGGGACGATATCGCAGGCGCTGTTCAATCCAGGGCGCGAGAAACAGACTGACCATGCCGAAAGGCAACAGAATCAGCATAAAAACCACACCTGAAAGTGTCACAAGAGCAGAAAAGATGTGACCGGGATCAGTACTAAAAACATAGTCGCCATATCCCAAGGTGCTCATGGTAATAATTGTCCAATAGACGCCGGTAAAAAAGGAGTAGTGGCGACCTTCGAGATACTCCATTAACACCGTGAACAACGCGGCGTAGCTCATCACCATCAAAAACAGAAAAAAACAATAAAGAATAAGAAGTTTGAGATTTTTTCGCGCCTGCCCTCGCAGAAAAAAGGCAAACTCGTTAACAGGTAATTTCATATAAATCCGATCTACACTGAAGAAGGACAGTTACACCTTTATTCGGATAACTCAAAAAAGATGCAAAGTAACTATTCAGCGATGGCCTAGCGCTGGATAGGGGATTCGGTGGCAAGGGTGTCTGTCGCCACGGACGGCGACAGCAAGCGGTCATGGATGACCCAACGGGAAACAATCGCGTCCCTTGACATAGGATCCCCGATACTGTGCTGAACAGATACGATGCAAACATCCTTTCTAACGAATTTTCTCAGGTAAGGCAAGCTTGGGATAAAAACTGCAGACCATCAGAAAGGGGACATCGGTACAGCGCCGGCGATTTATGTCAGGGTGCCGGCGTTATAGAAACAGAACGGCTGTGTCGACATATTATCATGTATTTTTTCAGTCAGTTGCTCGACAGTCAGAGGACGACTGAAATAAAAACCCTGAGCTTCATCACATTTTTTGGACGTGAGAAATTCCAGCTCATGCTTGTTTTCAATCCCCTCTGCCACCACCTTGATCCCCATGGTGTGAGCCATTACGATAATGGCTTCAGTGATTGCGGAATCTTCCGGATGGGTACTTAGACGCCGGACAAAGGTTTTATCGACTTTCAGGCGCTGGATAGGAAAGTGATGAAGATAACTGAGCGAACTGTAGCCGGTACCAAAATCGTCGATCGCCAGGGTCATGCCCATTTTTCGTAAGCTCAAGAGGGTTTGGGTCGCGTTATCAATATTATCCATCAAGGTGCTTTCAGTAATCTCCAACTCGAGTAAATCAGCACTAAGACCAATTTCGGAAAGCAACTCCCGGATAGAGGCAACCAGACCGACATCTCGAAACTGCTTAGCGGATAAATTGACAGCCAGTCGAAGACACACACCGCTGAACTGCTGAAGATCCTTGATTTGTCGGCACGCCGTAGTTAATACCCAACGACCTATCGGCAGAATCAATCCGGTTTCCTCAGCCAAAGGGATAAAATGTGCCGGCGACAGGTGCCCTAGAACGGGATGATTCCAACGCAGTAACGCCTCAACGCCGATGGTTTTACCGTTATTCAAATCGATCTGGGGCTGGTAAACCAGATAAAACTCTTGTTGATCAAGAGCCTTACGCAGGTCGTTGGCCAACAACAGCCGCTGCAAGGCCTGATCGTTGGCATTTGACGAGTAGAAACGGAATTCGTCGCGACCACCATCCTTTGATTGATACATTGCCGCATCTGCATTTTTAATAAGGGTATCGGCATCATCACCGTCAGCAGGATACATCGCGATACCGATACTGGCAGTAACAAAAATCTCTTTGTTTCTAAGAACCAGCGGACCTTTTAAGGTCTCGTGAATTTTTTCGGCAATATGTACAGCATCGGTCTGACAGCTCATCAAATCACTGAGAACAACAAACTCATCACCCCCCAAGCGGCACACTGAATCACAATGACGCAAGGCATTTTTTAGTCGGTCAGCGACAATTTTCAGCAGTTGATCACCGACATCATGACCAAAAGTATCATTGATCCTCTTGAAATGGTCGAGATCAAGAAAAAAAAGCGCGATTTGTCGGTTGTTACGTTGTGCCCGCGTAAGCATCTGATTCAAGCGGTCTTTTAATAAAAGACGGTTGGGCAGATCGGTCAGTGCATCAAAATAAGCCATGTGGGCAATTCGTGCTTCATCCTTCCTGCGCTGGGTGACGTCCTCAAAAAGAGCGGAGAAGTATTCTGCCGAAAGTGGGGCAGCAGAAACCTTGATCGTTTTATTCAGATGGCTGAATTCAAATTCGAATTCACTGGGGGTTTGTTGACGTACCACCCGGGCAAAAAAATCCAACCCGAAGAGTTCATCATCAACCAATGGAAATATGTCGCTGGCAAAATGACCGACAACATCTTTTGACTTCACAGAAAAAATGGTTTCAAAGGCTGGATTCACATCGATAAATTCATAGTTAGAAGGGAGCTGATCCGCCGAATAGATCATACGAAACTGCCCTACTCCTTCGCGCATAGCAGAATAGAGTGTACGATAGAGCTCCTCACTTTCCTTACGACGTTGCTGTTCTTCCTTGAGTGCTGAGATATCGACGAAACTCTCAAGTAGAAGCTCCTGCCCTTCCAGCTCGATTTTGGTTACCGTCTTGATAATCGGCAAGGTACTGCCATCAATCCGCACCAAAAGGCGCTCTGACTTATTGATGGTCTCCCCCATATCGGTGATGGGGCATTGGCCCTCTTCTTTCGGACAAATAAATCTGTGGCAAATATGCCCTTCAATCTGACGCGGATGACCGCCCACCATATCAGCCAACGTCTGGTTGGCAAAAACGATCTGATGGGTTTGAGGATCAATCAGCGTGATGGCTGCCGGAGTTCCATCAAGAATAGCACGCAGTCGCAACTCTGCTTCTTTAAGAGCACTTTCCTGACGTTTAAGCTGGGTGATATCAGTGTAAATAAGGATAATATAGATAATCTGTCCAGCGGAATTATTGATCGGTGTCGCGACCACATGATAAAAACGATCATCAATGGCAAAATCACTCTCTTCAGCAACCCCCCCGATTTCCACAACCCGATCGAGAACACAATCACTTTGTGACTGTCGGCGAGCACAGACCAAATCTTTGAAGTCAATCCCGACAACACCCGTCTGGTCAGGGAAAAACAGCTCCTTTCCTCGATGATTATAGGCACAGAGGCGAAAAGCATCATCAACCACCATAATACCGGCCCCTGAGGCGTCAAAGATGGCCTGAATTTCCTCTTTGGCAATCGTTAATTCTGCATTGGTTTCCTTCAGGTTATCAAGTACCTGACGGAAGGAATCGGTGACGATACCGATGGGATCAATCGACAGCAGGGTCTCATTATCAAGTTCTTCAGCCGCCAGTGGCAAGGTACCAATAACTTCCAACATGTGGTTGGTTTTCAGACGTATATATTTATAGAGATCCTGCTCACGACCCTCCAGTTGCTTTTTTTCAGAGGCCAACTCAAAAAGTTGGGCAGTGACGTCCAAGATCTGTTGCTGGAGGTCAGAACAAGTAGACGTGTGTTCGTCTGATGGTGCAGATTCAGGAATTAAGCTCATAGATGGCCGTCTTTCAAGATTTTGGGTTTACTCACAGCAATACAATAGCCATGACCCACATCAGATACCTGAAAATCGTACCCCATACTTTTTACCGCATCGCAAATACGGTTGGTTGAATCGTGGTTATCAACCATCAATTCCATTGTAAAATCATCCGTACGCAAGGAATCGCGATATTTATTCAGTTCCCGCAAGGCAATCAACAAAGACGATGGGCAGACAAAACCGCGGACATCGACAGAAACAGCTGAAGGGGGGTTGGTCGTCATGGCAAAACTCCTTTTTATTTGACGCGTACAACAAATCGGGTCAACAAGAAGGTTCCGATCCAGGCTCCAGGAAACAACCCGAAAAAAAACAACAGGCTTTGTAGCGACAACAGAGGGATCCCACCGAGCAGATGCCAGACATTACAAGCCGGGCTCATACGCGATGCCATTCCCAACAGTATACCGCCAGCTAAGGCAGATAACAGCTGGATCTTTGGCACGCTATAATGAATTTTAAATTTTCTCATCTGTACGCTGGAAAAAAATGCACCAATAATAATGCCACCAATCAAAGGAAATTGAACCAGCGATAACCCATCCAGATAGGGACCAGGGCCGGCACTTAAAATCGTATCCGCCAGGGGTGAGTAGTAGTTAAATCCCCGGTGTTGCAAAAATTCTTGTGAGGTAACCCACGCGGGAGCAACCAGTTGAGCAATAAAAGCACCAGCCTTGGAATAGCTGGTGGTAATTCCAAGAGGCATGCCGACCGCAGCAAAAGACACCAGCGTGACGAAAGACAAAAGAAGAGCAGCCATCCATGGCTGTAAATAGCCACTGACAAAAGAAGGACGTATAAGCACCCCCTGTTTGTGCCAGCGGAAAAGCATCAAAAATAACACAAAAACAACAACAATCATCATAACCGTCTGGTTAAGGCCCAACAGCTGGGGCAAGGTTGCTACCTCGCTCATGCGAGTTTTTTCTGAAAGATCTTTCCAGTATGGGTGTAGTCCACTGTATACAAGACTACCTGACATCATCCCGATAATGGCAATACATGCCGACAAACTACCGGCACCCAACTTGTAAAGAGCGCCGACAACACATCCACCCGCCAGTACCATTCCAACCCCAAACACTATTCCACCGATAAATGTCGTCAGCGCCGGCAAACCATACAGAGACGACGGCAATTGATAGACAACGAGTCCACTCAGGCGGGCAATCTCGATGAAAACAATATTCAACGCTATAAGAAGAACAAGACTGGGAAACAAAGGACTGCTACGAAATAAAAAAACATCACGGATAGCTCCGGCAAGGCAAAAGTCTGAGCGATGCATGACAGCACCACTCAATAGACCTAACCCCAGAGAAACCAGAATGATCAGCACCGCACTATCCAAACTGAACCGTCACAATCGTAGAAATGTAGGACTTGTTAATTAACAAAAAGATATACAAACAGACTTTACCGAACAATTGATCAGTTGGCAAGCGGATTAATATGGGAATAGCCGCAAAACACGCCCTGTACCAGCAAAATATTGATCTGTATCAAAGTATTACCCTGAGTCAGTTGCTAAATTTCATATCAAGATCACCAACAAATTCATCAAGGAGACAATCATGAATACAACCGAGTTGATTAAAAACGTCGCCAAGAGCAAAGTCCTTAACACGACAGAACTGATTGAATATTCAAAACAAAAAGTCGTCAGTCGCACCCTCGCACAGAATGATTACCTGACCCTCACCCTGTTTGCCTTTGCTGCCGGCGAAGGGATCAGTAGCCATGCCTCCACCGGAGACGCCATGATTCAGGTACTCGATGGTGAAGGGCAAATTACCATTGGAACCGAAAAATATACTGTCGGTAGTGGCCAGATGATCATCATGCCGGCAAACATCCCCCACGCGGTAGACGCTGTCGTATCCTTCAAGATGCTGCTGACCGTGGTAAAACCGTCAGACGGCAATTAAACCAAAAAAAAGAGAAACCGGCTTAAATAGCTGATTTCTCTTTGATTTTTTGGTGCCCGAGACGAGAATCGAACTCGTACGAAGTTACCTTCGAGGGATTTTAAGTCCCTTGCGTCTACCAGTTCCGCCACCCGGGCGCGTGACATATCTTAGTGATTACGCTGATACTGTCAACTGCTAAAATATCAACACTGTCGAAAAAAGCATCTACTCCAGAAAATTCAGCGGGGGATCTTCCGCTAACAGACCGTGATTATAGCAGCGCTGAAAACAATTCCAAACCTTTGGATATGCTCATCGTCAAGGTTGTAACTGATGGTGTTCCAATAGCGGACAATCTGGTCAGTGGTCATTGCTGTTTTTGTGCTGCAGCCTCTGCCAACAGATGGGGTTGCTGCAAACTGATTGACGGGCTTGCAATAATTGCCGCCCCAGACAACCCAGGGCTTCAGCATGCTGTTGCACCACGGCCTTGCGCACATCCACAGGGCAAACACAAAAGGAAGACCCGTGTGTTGATGCCACAAATTGCCAAGATCATAAACTTTACCCCCTGCCGGAACAGCAGCAGAGAGCTTAAGTGCACGATCACCAATCAACAGAGCTGGGGTTCCTGACACCAGATTCTACCGACTTACAGGGAACAGTCGTTACAAAGTTAATTGATCCGTAGTAATCGCGCAGCAGAATTTCCAGTAGATTAATAGAGTGTAGCAGACTCCCCCGGTGAGGGCGATCCCCAACACCATCGAGCTGGTCTGGGCTCACCGGAGTAAAGTAATACGCTGGCAATACTGCCAACGGAAGAAATTGAATGCCCAGGTAGCAGAAGATAGTCGCGCCAGTTGCGAGCATATTCAAATGATGACGAAGGACTGGCATCAATCTCCCTTGTTGCAGCATGTGATTCAGGGCGGAAGGGACTCCGGCTATCAGCTTGCCATTAAACCCCTGCTCTTTAACCTTGCAAAAAAGGGACACAGTTCAGGTAGTTGATATAGCCCAACGTGAGTGATGAATCATCCTTTTGCCATGCTAAGTTCCCCAAAACAGGGCAGGAAAGTATATTTCCTGCCCTGCCCTGTTTCGCAAAAAATCCAGTCCGGATTAAACTTAGTGCGTTCAAGAAAATTTTGTATCAAAATTGCCGTCAATAAAATCTTTATTCGCCATCATTTTCTTGTGAAAGGAATCGTGGTTTTTGATCCCTCGATAATATACTCGTCAAGAGCCATGGACATACGTTTAATCGCCTCTTCACGGTTCTCAGCGTGGACAATGAGCTTTCCAATCATTGAATCATAGTAAGCAGCACTGTGTATTGATCGTACATAGCGCTCTCGATCCGCACGCCCATACCACCAGGAGTGTGATAACCGGTAATTTTTCCGGGAAACGGTGTAAACTTTCGGGATCTTTCCGCAGCATCCGGCATTCGATGGCGTGATTCACGAATAACGATATCCTCCTGCTTATGTAGGATGCCGGCCGCCGAACGAATCTGTTCCTTTTTGATAATATCGACACCGGTGACCATTTCCGTCACAGGATGCTCCACCTGAACCGCAGGTGTTCCATCTCTGGTGGTAGAATTTTTATCGAGCAGGTACTCGACCGTGCCGGCGCTGGAATACCCAGAGGCTTTGGCGGCTGCTACCGCGCAGGAACCCATCTCTTCACGCAACTGCGGAGTTAACACTGGACAAGGGGCTTCCTCTATCAATTTTTGATGACGACGCTGGATGGAACAATCACGTTCGCCTAAATGGATCACGTTGCCGTGTTTATCACCAAGCACCTGAATCTCGACATGGCGGGGGTGCTCGCAGAATTTCTCGATATAGACATCAGCCTTACCGAACCCGGCTTGTGCTTCAGATCGTGCAGTCGCCAGGGCATTGGCCAGAGATGCCGGAGAATGGACAATTTTCATGCCACGACCACCGCCGCCGGCCGAAGCTTTGATAATCACTGGATAGCCGATTTCTTCAGCGATCAGCTGCGCTTCTTTGGTGCTTTCAATACTCTTGTTCGTTCCAGGCAAAATAGGTACGCCGGCTGCAGTGACTGTTTTTCGGGCACTGATTTTATCCCCCATCAGGCGCATACTTTCAGCAGATGGACCAATAAAGGTGATGCCACACTGCTCACAGATCTCTGCAAATTCAGCATTTTCCGATAAAAAGCCATAGCCTGGATGAATCGCATCGGCGTCAGCAATCTCGGCTGCGCTGATGATCGCTTTCATATTGAGGTAACTCAACGCACTTGGCGTTGGTCCGATGCAGATACTTTCGTCGGCCAGACTGACATGTAAAGCCTCATGGTCAGCCACAGAGTGGACAGCAACGGTTTTGATCCCCATCTCTTTACATGCACGGATAATTCGCAGGGCAATTTCCCCACGATTGGCAATCAGTATTTTATGAAACATAGGTCATCACTCCTGCCTTAAATTGAGTCGCTGTAGCTGTGTGAGCACGTCGAAAGAGTTAAAGGCGCTCAACCAGGAACAAGGTCTCTCCATATTCAACAGGAGCAGCATCGTCCTTGACGATTTCAACAATCTTGCACTTGAACTCAACTTCAATCTCATTGAACATTTTCATGGCTTCAACCAGACATAGAACCTGCCCGGCTTCAACGATATCTCCAGTTTTACAGAAATAATCGGCCTCAGGTGATGGTTTACGATAGAAGGTGCCGACGATGGGTGAAGGAATTGCTTCATATTTACTGTTGACTTCTTTTTCAGCAGCGACTGCCGCCTGAGATGCGACGGCTTGAGCCGGGGCAGCAGGAGCAACTGCAGGGGCGGCGGCAACAGGTGCTGAAGCGTAGACAATTTCTTTGTCAGGTCCGCGCTTGATATGAATCTTGCCGACGGCACTCTCCATGTTGAATTCAGTGATATCGGTATCGGTGACTAGCTTGATCAAACTTTTAAGATCTTTTAATTCCATGAGGTTCCTCCATCAGACGACGCTGTGATCATCGCCCAGACATCTATTAAGTTAAAAATTGTCTAGTAATATCCTGAAATTCAGGGTAGTTGGCGAAACAGCTTGGGAATAGAGGTCAGACATTCGCAACCTGTTTCGGTAAGTACAATCGTATCTTCGATACGCACTCCACCGACACCGGGCAGATAGATGCCCGGCTCAATTGTAACAACCATGCCGGCCGTCAGCATGGTCTCGTTTTTACTCGTCAGGGCGGGAAACTCATGCACATTCAGCCCGACACCATGGCCCAAACCATGGCCGAAGTAGTCACCGAAGCCCTTACTGCCGATATAATCCCGAGCTACAGCATCAAGTTCACAGGCCCGTATTCCCGGCTTTGCTGCTGCAATAGCTGAATCATGTGCTTCTAGCACAATATCAAACATTTGTCGAAGATTTCCGCTCACCTCGCCGACAGCAACAGTGACCGTTTCATCTGAATGATAACCCTGATACCGGGTACCAAAATCGATCGTAACAAGCTCTCCGGCGCAGATCAGCTTATCACTGGCAACGCCATGAGGTAGCGCCCCACGCACCCCGGATGCAACGATAAAATCAAAAGCTGTCGCCTCCCCGCCCAATTTTTTAAGGGTAAATTCAAGTTCCAGGGCAATATCGGATTCTTTTACGCCGGGACGAATGACAGACATAACGGTATCAAATGCGTTTCGATTCAGATCAGCAGCATGTTTCAGGTGCATCAACTCGGCAGGTTTTTTGATAGAGCGCAGGGTTTCCCAGCATTGGGTCAGCGGAATAAAAGTGACGTCAACGGAGCATAAGCGTTGCAACTCTTCAAACTGGGCAACGGTCACACTGGTGGCATCAAAACCAACGCGCCTTGCCTGCGTTTCTTCCAGCAGATCAGCAAGACCTTGTAGTTTGCTTTTATAACAACGGATATCATCGGCCTCAACCTGCTGCTGTGCCTGCTCCTGATAGCGGGAGTCAGTCAAAAACACACAGGATTGGGCCGTCTGGTATAGCACTCCATCACTGCCGGTAAAACCGCACAAATAACGCAGATCAACACGACTGAAGACCAGAACGCCGTCGAGTTGTTCGTCTACCAACAGTTGCTGGATAAATGTATGCTTATCAGACACTACTGCTCCTGCGCTGCAGCTCATTTAACAGGGCATGTAGAGCCAGACTATAGCCAAAAGCCCCAAAACCACAAATCTGGCCAACAGCTACAGCAGAGACAAAGGAATGATGGCGAAAAGACTCACGGGCATGAATATTTGATAGATGGACTTCCACAACCGGCAAACTGACAGCACTTAAAGCATCGCGCAGAGCAATACTGGTGTGGGTATAACCACCAGGATTGATGATGATAGCGGAGCACTCCTGCTGGCCGGCAGCATGGACTTGATCAATTAACACACCTTCATGGTTTGATTGACCAATCACCAATTCACACTGAAGAGCACGCGCCTCATCGGCTAGTTGTGCCATCATCTCATCAAGGCTTTGAGCACCATAAATCCGGGGTTCTCGTGTACCCAATAGATTCAGATTCGGCCCATTAATGACTGCGATTTTCATGTTTTAAGATAGCGCCTGTGTCAGTTCAAAGGATTCACGTAGCAACAAATAGCGGCCCTTACCAAAATTACCACTTCGTTTGATGACCAGAGCAACAAAATACTCCTCGGTCAGGGTCTGAATAATAACGTAATATTCCTCTGTCTTGATGGAAACTTCCAACAGATTGCCGATTTTAAGGATCTCGCTGGCATTGCGAATCTCTTTAATAACATGTGAATACTCGATACCCACCTGCGACAAATCCAAATCGGCATGATCGATGACATATTCGTCAATACCTATGCCATCAAATCCCATGATCAACGCACCGAGGCTACCTGGGCACTGGTTAACCAATCGTTCGAGAATAACATCAAACATGTTCCCTCCTCAGGCGAATATTATCGAGCCAGGTATTTAATTGATGAATGATTTCAGTCTGATCGTCTGCGGCAACAGATTCTTCTATAGTTGTTTCATTATATACTGTTTCCTGGACTTCTTCATCTATCTCAACG
>JAGYPB010000130.1 GCA_018399135.1 Deltaproteobacteria bacterium
GACGGGTTATTAATGATTTCATGTTGGTAACAGTATTACCGATAGTTTCCAGCATATCCTGTTGAAATTCAGCATTATCAATATGCACGGCAGCATTTTCCATCAACAGTGACAAGCCGGATACCTGATTTTTCAGATCGTGCAAAACAAAGGTTGATACTTTGCCGATAGCTGCCAGTTCACGCGCCACCACCAACTGATCCGCCAGACGCAACCCCTGAATCGTCGTAATCGACTGACGACCCAGCATCCTCAACATATCATAATCCTCAAAACTTAATAACTCGTCGGGATTAACCTGTTCCCCTAACAAGACAAATCCTGCCAGCTCATCATCAAAGAACAAAGGTAATATCAAAAATATATCCGGCTCAGATATGGTCTCAAGCAACGAGCCCTGAATATCAGGAGGATCTTCACGCAGGTTGAGAACCCAATCTTCCCGACCAAACTGACGAATCAGTGGGTCATCAACCAAAAATGGCCGCCAGTCACGCGGAAAGCTAAAAACAGCTGCAGGTGCGAAGTGATTTTGCTCGTGGTCGTACAGGTAGAGTGCTGCCCCCTTACACGCCAAAAGAGAACAAAAATGATCAAGAATGGCGCTCTGGATTTCTGCTAAATTACTACCACCTGTTGCATAATGAGAAAATCGTTCCCACTGTTCGCGATAATCATATTTGCTCTGATAAAAGTTTTTCTGCAGCATAACCTTCAGTTTGCGTCGTAACCGTTCTGACAGGAAAACCACCGCCATGGCCAAACTACCAACGAGCAGCAAAATATTGATGAGAATTTTAGTATCGCCAATATTCAAATAGCGCAAACCACCACCGATGGTGCCCAGGAGAATCAGATAGCCCCCCACCAGCAACAGCACAAAAGATCGATGGGCAATGCCGCGGGACAAGGCCAATTGTGCGCCATCACCCCGCACCAGTCGTGAATAGCAGAACAGAGCCACAGCGAAAACAACGGCTACCGAGCGGATGGAAAGATAATTAACGTTGATCGAACGAAAGAGCAGGCTATGGCTGAAATACAGAGCAAAAGCCGCCATCAACAGGCCGCTGGCGAGCACTTCCAATTTAACCTTCCAGCGTTGCAGTTCATGCAGACCGGCCAGGGTACGTTCTAACTGTACCAGGCCAAAAACCAGTACCAGCATCAGTATCAGGTAAATAAAAAACCCCTGAGCGGTCAAAAACAGGATCCGCTCATCAGCAAAATCAGGTGAAAAAATCAAGCGCAGGGTCGGGGCAACCAGCGAATAGACAAACAGCGAGGCAAACAGCAGGACAGCAATCCAGAAGCCAATGCCAAGATAGATGCGTGAGTTGTCACGAAAAGATGTTTTTGCATAAAAATAAAGAACAAAAACGAGGACAACCTCTAATGGCATACCGACGCTACGTAATGAGTAAATATGTTGCGGAGCCTGCAAGGAAGAAAGATCAACATAACTCAGCCAGGCCATGCAGATCAGTGCGACGATGAAACACAGAGTCGCTATGGTAAAAAAACGGCGGACAAGCAGGATGGCCACAGCTACCGGACAGATAAGGATATTCAACCACAGGAGTATTTCCGTCAACATCTGTTCCCGTCAACAGGTCTAAAGGTTTTCGTCAGCACCGGGAGATATTTTGTTGTTTTGCGCCGGCGTATATTCAGGAACCAGTTGTTTCAGTCCATGCCCAACTGCCACATAATCCAGGATCTTGGAACTGTTGACCAGTTCAGCAATCTGTTCAACCAATTGTTTATGGGGCGGCGTCACCGACTGGGCAATGCAGATTTTCTTGTGGGGAGTCGGCAGAACCCCTTCATCGTCAAGGAGCAGTTCTTCGTAGAGCTTTTCGCCAGGACGCAAACCGACATAAACGATATCGATATCTTCATAAGGAGTCAGCCCGGAGAGTCGAACCATTTCTTCAGCCAATGTTTTGATTTTAACCGGTTCGCCCATATCAAAAAGGTACACCTCTCCTCCTTGTCCCATGCTGCCGGCCTGCAGCACCAGTTGCGTCGCCTCGGGGATTGTCATAAAAAAACGCGTTACTTCCGGATGCGTCACTGTTACCGGACCGCCGGCCTCAATCTGTTGATGGAAGGTTGGAATGACGCTGCCGTTACTCCCCAACACGTTACCAAAACGGGTCGTAATGAACGCAGTTTTTGACTTTTTATTGAGGGATTGCACATACATCTCGGCAATGCGCTTGGTCGTGCCCATCACGTTGGTCGGGCGTACAGCCTTGTCCGTGGAAATCATGACAAATTTCTCAACCCCGTAATAATCAGCAGCATCCGCCAGCAGAACGGTTCCCTGAACATTATTATTGACCGCTTCAGCCGGGTTCATCTCCATTAAAGGCACATGCTTATAGGCTGCCGCATGAAACACCACCTGCGGCTGTTGCTGATCGAAAATCACATTGACTCGCGAACGATTACGTACATCG
>JAGYPB010000131.1 GCA_018399135.1 Deltaproteobacteria bacterium
ATAGAGCGATTTATAATGTGCCAGCTCCTCGGAAAGCTCGTATTCATTGGCCTGAATCTGCTCGTAGAGCAGGTCCAGCTCAACCTGATAGGTCTGCAGCTCATGTAGTAGCTTGAGGGCGTCAGCGGCCGACTCAGGTTTGCTCGCCCGCTCGTACAGTAATTGCAGGGCATCCACACTGAGATGGCCGCGATGATTGCCTGGCGCCACCCCATGGTCGATCAAGTCCTTGGCGCTGCGGCGCAGCCGATCATGGCTTTCGGCATTCGGGTGTCCGTGCGTGTCGGCCATGTAACCTCCTTGGTAGTACGACTCTTAAAGGTGCCCCCCAAACAAGTATCTGAGTGACGTTAACTGATACTACTCCACCTGAGCCGGTTGGAGTAGTTAGAGCTGACGATTTTTGTAAAGGAAATCATCTATGTGCGCTACCGTACCGACGATTTTTGGCCTGGGCTCTAGCATCGGTGGCTAGGAGAGTTGTCAGACCAACGGGAATGACATTACCTGGGCTCGTTGCTAAAGCCTTTGTAGCTCCGTCTTACAAGGAGCCATTCTATGAAAATCTACACAGCCCGGCGGGTTGCAGGACACGCCAGTCGCTTGATTACCCTGCTTTTTGTGACCTTGACACTGGCAGCCTGTGCGGCCGCCCCTGTGCCCCCCACTGATGAATTAACCGCGGCCAGCGATGCCATTGCCAACGCTGAGCAGGCCGAAGCGCGGCGTTATGCCGGTGCCGAACTGGAAGAAGCGAACCGTCAGCTCGAAGCCGCCAACAAGGCAGCAGCGTCGGAAAAGATGGTGGAGGCTGAGCGCCTGGCCCGTCAGGCCAGGGTTGCTGCTGAGCTGGCGATAGCCCGCACAGAAGCGGCGAAAGCGTCTGCAATTAACCGGGAAATGGGCCGTGGTGCCGAAGCTCTGGATGAAGAAATGCGTCGTCAGGGAGACCAGCAATGAACATTCAATCAATGTTGACAGCCATTCCCGGTAAAAAAACCGGTATCGCCTTTTTGCTCTCATCAGCGCTTTTGACCGGCTGCGCTATGTCCCCAACCAGTCCCGATGGCTCGGAGGATGTCCGCAGCAAGCTCACCGAGTTGCAACAGAATCCCGACATGATGACACACGCCCGTATTGAGTTGCGTGATGCCGAAGCGGCCGTCAAGTTGGCCGAACAGCCGCTGGCTAGCGACGAAGCTGTGCTTGCGGAACACCGGCTGTACATGGCTGACCGGATGGTTGAGATCGCCCGCGCCAAAGGCGAGGCTCGGCTAATGGAAGCTGATCGTGAGCGGCTGGGCGAAGAGCGTGATGCAGCCCGACTGGCTGCGCGAACCCGGGAGGCTGATCAGGCGCACGCCGATGCTCAGCGCGCCCGCAGTTCCCAGGCGGCTGCGGCTGAAATGTCAGCCCGCGAAGCGGAAGAGTTGCAACGGCAAATTGCCATGCTGGAAGCTGAGGCAACCGAGCGAGGCCTGGTGCTGACCCTTGGTGATGTGTTGTTCGCCACTGGCAGTGCCGATATTCAGGGCGGTACCAACCAGAACCTGGAGAAGCTGGTGAACTTTCTGAATCAGTATCCTGACCGGCAAGTATTGATTGAGGGCCACACGGATAACGTAGGTAGTGCCATGTTCAATCAGAATCTGTCGCGTCAGCGTGCTGAATCGGTCCGGCGATTCTTGACCGAGCGCGGTATTGAAAATCGGCGTTTGTCGGTGTCTGGATACGGGTTTGAACGGCCGATCGCAAGTAATGACAGTGCAACCGGTCGCCAACAGAATCGTCGTGTTGAAGTCGTTATCGAAAACAGGGAGTAGTTCATGCTGCGATATCGCGACTTTTTCCCCCTGGCAGCAGACCCGCAGTCACATGCGGGTGCTGGCAAGGGGGTTCCGCTGAGTGACGTGCTGCCTCTTGGCATTCTGGTAACAGACAGGGACGGCAAATGCTTGTATAGCAATACTGCGTATCAGAGGCTTACAGGCTGGACCGGCGATGAATTGATCGGCTCGCACTGGAGTTCGGTCATCGACCCAAGGGATCATGGCAAAACGATCGAACACTGGGAAGAAGCGATACTCGGGCAGAAGCCTTTTCTGTGCGAGGCCCGCCTGAAGACGTCGGGTGGGGCAACCGTGTGGGTCCGGCACAATGCCGCCTTGCTGACAGACAATTCCCCGAACCACGGCTATGTGCACACGGTAGAGGACATCAGTGTCTATAAAAGGCATGAGCGCGCCAGACGAAAGGCTGAGGCGGAACTGTTTGAAGAAAAAGAGCGGGCACAGGTAACTCTGGACTCTATTGGCGATGCGGTGTTGAGCACTGACATGCATGGGCGGGTTTCATACATGAACCGGGTGGCTGAAATCCTGACGGGCTATACCCGTCAGGAAGCTATCGGTCTCCCCCTGCGTGAGGTATTTCAT
>JAGYPB010000132.1 GCA_018399135.1 Deltaproteobacteria bacterium
GGTGGACCTTTTCCTTGAAATCGCTCATTTCCCGGCGCAGGGTTTCCTGTCCTTCAGCGATCAGGCCGATTTTCAGATCGAAGCTTTCACTGATCGTGGTGACATGCCGTTGAAACCGTTGATCGAATTCAGTGAGCTGGTGTTTCAGCAATTGTTCCAGACAGGTTTTTTCTGAGCTGGTCATGATTCCCTCCTCCATGTGCATACCTTCTGTGCGTTGTTGTGGATTGTCATCATAGCCCCGATGGCAGGCAGGGGCAAGGGCATTTCAAATGATGACCGGCGCGCTGTGCCCGCAAATCTGACAATAAGATATTCCCTTGACGGAATGTTCATTTGGTTCTAGGATGAAACAATGAGTTGGGATGTTGAGTATACCGATGAATTTGAGCTCTGGTGGAATCGTCTGACCGAAGCCGAGCAGATATCTGTTGCGGCATCTGTAGCTCTCATCGAAACCTTTGGCCCCCGGCTTGGCTTTCCTCACAGTAGTGGTATTAAAGGCTCCAAACACGGTCACATGAGAGAACTGCGGATTCAGCATGGCGGAAAACCTTTAAGGACGTTGTTTGCATTTGACCCGCGGCGTTCGGCGATTTTGCTCATTGGAGGAGATAAGACAGGGAATGATCGCTGGTACGACGTCCATATCCCGATCGCGGATCAGTTATATGATGATCACCTTGATCAACTAAGAAGGGAGGGACTAATCGATGGCTAAAAAATTTACCCATCTACGCGACAAGATGACAGTGGAGGCTCGCCGGCAAGTGGATGCCAGAACAAGAGATTTGCTGAATGAGATGCCATTGCAAGAATTGCGTCAGGCACGTGGGTTGTCGCAAAAGGTGCTGGCCGATATTCTTCACGTTCAGCAACCAGCGATAGCAAAGTTGGAAAAAAGAACCGACATGTATCTGTCAACATTACGTAGCCACATCGAAGCTATGGGTGGTGAACTGGATATTGTCGCAAAGTTTCCTGAAGGGAATGTTCGGATTACCAACTTTTCCGAACTCGCACAAAGCGCATTACCAACGCTGCAAGATTAAGGGTGTTGCTCCCTTACAGGGTTGAATATCGCGTAGGGGCACGGCGCGCCGTGCCCGCCAGGTCACAATAAAAAATCACCTCTCCCCCTCCTCTTTTTCTAAAGTTTCATTATGTGATAGCCGATAGGTATCCTGAAAGTAGTTTTTAGCGGGGAAACCCAAGGAGTATATTATGTCAGAAATATCCTTTGGCGGTTTGGCGACGGGATTACCCACCGAGGATATCATCTCTGGTTTGATGCGCTTTGAGCGCCGACCGGTTGAGCGCCTCGAAGAGCAAAAAGAATACGAGACCACGCGACTGAAGGCTTACGGCCAGCTGCGCGATCTGCTTGATGGTCTGCGTGTTGCCGCCTCGAGCCTGAATCTGACCAGTGATGTGCGTACCAGCAAGGTCGACGTGGCCACTGATGCCCCTTTTAGCGCGACCAGTAGTGGGTCCCAGACCGGCAGTTACGATGTTGCCGTGGCCCAGTTGGCACAAGTGCAAAAAAGCGTCAGCGCCGGGGTGGCTTCAACAACATCCAATGCCTTCGGTAGCGGCACCCTGACCCTGGGGGATACGGTCATTGCCATTGATAGCAGCAACAACTCCCTTAGCGGCATGGTTGATGCCATCAACAAGCAGGCCGGTGATACCGGCGTGCGTGCCAGTATTATCAACGATGGCAGTGGTGATGCACCCTACCGCATGGTACTGACCGGGGATCATGCCGGCGTTCATTTTAATCCGGTGTTGGATCTGCAAGGAGGAGCATCCAGCCTTGCCCTTGCTCAGGTGCGATCTGCTCAGCAGTCGGTTGCTTATGTGGATGGCATCAAGGTGGTGAGCGACAGCAATACGTTAAGTGGCGTTGTCAGCGGCGTGTCCATCAACCTCCATCAGGTCAGCGAACAACTGTCCAACGGCACGGAAGAAGACGGTGTGCCGTCCCATGAGTGGGCCGATCCACCCCAGTTTCAGAGCCATGTTATGGCGGTGACTGCCGACACATCAGCCCTGAAAGAAAAAATCACCGGCTTTGTCGATGCCTATAATGGCGTGATGAAGTGGATCGCTGCGGGTTATGATCGCTTTGGCGGCCCGGAACCTGCAGCGGCAGCAGAGGGGGATGAAGCCGCGCCACCCGAGAATTTAAGCAATGTGCTGCGGGGTGACGCCAAGGTCAATTCGGTTAAACGCCAGCTGCAGTCGATTCTGGGCAGTCCGATTGATAACGGCGGCCCGCTGCAAGTCCTGTCACAACTAGGCATTGCTACCAATCGTGATGGAACCTTGGATTTGAATGACAGCAAACTCGATGAACAGCTGGAGAATAACTTTTCGGCCTTTACCGGGTTGTTGGCTGGCGACAATAATGTTGACGGGGTAATGA
>JAGYPB010000133.1 GCA_018399135.1 Deltaproteobacteria bacterium
AACAGGGCAACGACAGATACCGGAAGATAGCGACCGCACAATCGATCCGGATAGTGCTCTGATGGTGGCAGTCCGAGCAGATTGTCATTGATCAGGTAACGCCGTGCCAACGCAGCAAAGAAAACAACCATGATCCAGTCGGACACGCCGAATACGGGGATCAGGTCCGGTGCCCCCGGATAGGCAAACTTGACCAGCACCATATCAATTAAAGGCGCAGGGCCAACAGGGTCCAGGTAGTAGGCCTCTATCTCCCGGGCAAATTCTGCTGTTGGGCCAATCGCCCAGCTGGAAAAATCGGCGAGCATCATCACCAGGCACAGGGGCAGCACTTCCCACAAACGCTTGACGTAGCGGGCCAGGGCAACGCCGATCAAGGTCCCGGTAAACAACAACAAGCCGGATTTGACTGCGGTCAATAGCGGTGACCAGGAGCCCGGCGCAGGAAGCTGGTGCAGCGACCACGTCAGCAGAATCAAGGTTGTCAGCCAGAACAGGTAGAAACCGCGGGTGCGTTGTTCAGGCTCCAGCAATAACGCCGGCAGCAGCATCTGCGCCGCTAGATACAATTGCATAAAAATAAATCCGGCCGACCACCACAAGGGCAGCGGTGCCAGTTGCTGGCTGATCAGCCACAGACCGGCTATTGCACTGCTCCACAAAAACCAGGCGCCGATCAGCAGCAGAAGCAGACGGCGGTTATTGGTGCTGAAGCTGATCAGCCGGCGCAACATCATCTGCGACCATATCCTCTCTAAAAACATAGCGAAGCGGGGTCAACCGCAACATGCTGCATACAGACGAGCCATAATGCAATCCACACCGGGAAGAGCCCCTTGCCGACCACCAGGACCGAATGCAATAATACCAACACAGCGTCTTCTACCCGCCAGGGAATTGGTAACAGCATGCACAAGCAGCGCGCCATAAGCAAATGAATACAACATCTTCATCTGTTTTTGCGATCAGCAACATCCGCCTCTTTATACTCTTTCGTGTGCTGTTCAATGCACGTTTCTATTATCCGGTCTTTTCCATTCTGTTTCTCGATTTCGGCCTTAGTCTGTCGCAGTTTGCCATCCTTAATGCCGTCTGGGCAGCGACCATCGTGCTCTGCGAAATCCCTTCCGGAGCCATGGCGGACAGTATCGGGCGTCGCAATCTGCTGGTCTTTGCCGCTTGCTTGATGGTACTTGAGATAGCCCTCTGGGCTTTTGTCCCACGCGGCAACCCAACCCTGCTGTTCTGGGTCTTTGTCCTCAACCGAATTCTCAGCGGCATGGCTGAAGCAGCGGCCAGTGGTGCCGACGAAGCGCTGGCCTACGACAGCTTGCAGGAACAGGGGAAAAGTCAGGACTGGGGACGTGTTCTGGAACGGCAGATTCAATGTCAATCGGCCGGCTTTGTGATCGCCATGACCCTCGGCGGAATTCTTTACGACCCCGACCTGCTGCAACGCCTGTTCAACCTGGTCGGTTTATCGATCACCATCACCAGCGAAACCACCCTGCGCTTGCCGATCTATCTGACCCTGGTCAGCGCCGTTCTGGTGTTACTGACAACACTGGGCATGCGGGAGGTTCAGACGGCACAGCAAGCCGCGACAACAGAAGACCGTCCCACCCTGCGCAGCACTTTTTTGCTGATCTGGCAGGCCGGCCGGTGGATTTTCAAAACCCCTTTCGTTCTTGCCGTCATGCTGTTCGGCCTGCTGGGTGACAGCGTGGTCAGGATGTTGCTGACAATGTCGAGTCAATATTATCGTGTCATTGAGATCCCTGCCGCCCTGTTTGGCGTCATCGGCTCGCTGGTTGCACTCCTCGGATTTGTCGTTCCCGGTCTGGCGCGCCGCCTCAGCGAACACCGCAGTCCGGGATTCAACCTCATGATCACGGCGGGACTGATTCTGGTGGGCTTGACCGGACTCTGCTTTGTCTGGCCCTGGTATGGTCTGCTGCCGGCCATGCTGCTGTTCAGCTGTATGTACCTGATCAGTTTTTTTCTCAGCACCTATCTCAATCAAGCCACCAGCTCGCGCCAGCGGGCCACGGTCTTGAGTTTCAAAGGGCTCTTTCTTAATCTCGGCTACGGCGGCATCGGCCTGCTCTATGCCCTGCTGCTGACCTTCCTGAACCGACAGGTCTCCATCCAGCACCCCGAACTGCTTGAGGAGAGCCTGAAAAATCAGGTTTTTGCCGCCTCCCTCCCCTGGTTTGTCGGCTATTTTTTGTGTTTGTTGTTGCTTCTGATCCTGGTATTCGCTCGCCCCGGCTCTCGACAAAAAGGCCCGACAAATGCCGGGCCTCAATAACGATCTGAAGATTTTTTATATACGAATTTTTAAAGGGTTCGACTAAAAAGGTATTTCATCGTCCGGATTAAACGCCGGCTCTTCAA
>JAGYPB010000134.1 GCA_018399135.1 Deltaproteobacteria bacterium
GTGCCTATATCAACCTGGCATTCAAAGAGGAATACGGATTCAAGTTTGATGATTCAATTATCCGTGGAACCGGTGCCGGCCAGCCCTTGGGTATTTTGAATGCCGGCGCAAAAGCACAGGTGAACAAGGAAACCGGGCAGGCGGCTGATACGATTGTTGCCGAGAATGTAATGAAAATGTTCTCCCGCATGGACCCCCGCAGTCTTTCCCGCGCTGTATGGTACATCAATCAGGAAGTATGGCCGCAGATTTTCCAGCTTCACCTGACCGTAGGGACCGGTGGCGTCCCGCTTTACATCGAAGCCGGAAAACTTCCGAATGCTCCCTTCGGCGCAATTCTGGGTCGTCCTATTGTTCCGATTGAACAGTGCTCCGCCCTTGGAGACGCCGGTGACATCATCTTTGCGGACCTTTCCCGGTATATCTGGGCTGACAAGGGCGCATTGAAGGCCGATACATCCATCCATGTGCGGTTTGTTTATGATGAAACAGCCTTTAGATTTATAACTCGCGTTGACGGTCAGCCTATGCAGGCCGCGCCTATTACACCCTATAAAGGCGCGGCGACCATCAGCCCGTTTGTAACATTGCAGGCCAGATAATAACATGGTGGCCGGTTAAGGCCGGTCACCAAACCCCAATATGAAAGGAAATAATTATGTTGTCTGAAAAAATGAAAATAGTCCCGATTCAGAGGTACGCCGATCTTTCGAGCGATGCAACTCAGGCTTGTGACTCGATCAACATGGCGAATTATCACCGGGCAACCTTTGTTGTCCAGCTTCACGCCCTTGACGGAGAAGACCCTGATTTTATCGTGTACTCAGGCGCGACCGATGGCGCAACAACCACCGCGTTGCCTGTAAGATACGCTCTTGGCGGCGCGGCCCAGGGATCTGAAGACTGTGATGTTCTGGATGATTGGACCACTACGGATACCGACACGACAGTTGATTATGCAATCACGCTTGACAAATCAGCAGACGATAATTTCTTGCTGGTAATCGAAGTGAACGCAGATGAAATGGACACAGACCATGGTTGGCTGACTCTTGTTTCTGCTGATACCGTGGGCGGGTCTACCGGAAACTATACTGCCATTGCAATCCTGGAACCTCGCTTTGCAGGGAACCAGTCTATCACTGCGTTGGAATAATCCATTAACACCGGTTTGAATCCGGGAAGGATGTAAAAATGTCTAAAACAGAACTCTTTGTAAGAAAACAGTCTGGCGGTATGTTCTCTGTGGTCAATGAAGCCATGACCACAGGGGATATTTTTTGGGTGAACAGTTCAACCGGAACTGATGCCGCAGGATACGGCAAGAACCCTGACGCCCCCGTGGCTACCATTGATTATGCGATTGGCCTTTGCACCGCAAACAAGGGCGACCGTATTTTTGTCATGCCGGGACACTCAGAAGACCCCACAACCAGTATCACCGCCGATGTGGCTGGGATTTCTATCATTGGCCTTGGTAACGGCAGTGACCGCCCAACAATTACCTTTGGCGCCATTGGTGCCACCCTTGCTATTTCTGCTGCCTCCGTGACAGTTAAAAACCTGATTTTTGATCTTGGTACTGTTGCGGCAACCGTCACCTGTCCGATTACCATAACTGGTGATGCGGCCCATGTTGAGGGCTGTGAAACTGTTGTTCACGCGACCAGTCAATTCACCAATCACCTGACGGCTACAGATGCTCAGTTTGTTAAGATTTATAACAACAAATTCATGAGCCTTGGTGCTGCCGGGTCAACCTCCGGCATTGTTGTTGATGGTTGTGATGACCTGGAGATTGTGGGCAACTGGGTTCATGGTCATTTCGGTGGACACGCCCTGGACAACACAACCCCTGGATCTTGTGATGAGATTCTCCGGGCCTACATTGCCGATAACTGCATTGTCAATGTCAGCTCAACAGGTGGTGATATGGCGGTTGAGCTCGATGCAGACGCAACTGGTATTTTTGCACGGAACATGATTGTCGGTGGTCTTGCAACCACAGCGGCCAATTATGACATCGGTAACCTCGCCCCTATGGAGAGCTATGTTGCTGACTCTGCCGGTATTGACATTTATGGTATTCACGTAGGTGCCGCAGCAGCTGATGCGTAACCAATAAAGCCCCCGGCAAACCGGGGGCAAAATTGATCTAAAAAAAGGAACGATCAATGACACTTCTGGGAACGATTCAAAGACACATTGGGTTGTCTACCGATACAAAGCCAACCGGTATAAATGCTGGTTCTACTTTCCTTGAATATGACACCGGTTGCCTTTACTCATACACCGGATCAAACTGGTTTCTGAAAACAAATCCAAACCATCTTTTTTCCGTGACAACCGTTGATCTC
>JAGYPB010000135.1 GCA_018399135.1 Deltaproteobacteria bacterium
GTCCAGGTTATTGACATGCACCTCAGTTATCCCACCTCTTATGCTTGTGCTGATCGGACAGCAGATCAGCAAGCCGGTCTTTTTGACTTGTCCGGGGCCTGCGTATCACCCTGAGCATCGGCGTATCTGCATTCCAAAGCGGCGCAACTTTGCAGGGGATCCTGATTGAAGTGGATCGCAAAATGTACCTGGCAAAACAAAAGGGCCGGGATCGGGTGTAAGTGTGAGGTACACCATATACATGGGCGTTTGTTATGATGCAGAATTTGTCGGAATCATCCGCAGAGACATGTATTTGTCGGCCATTTATCCAAGATATCTTTGTTGGACGGCAAAATTGATTGACCACTATCCGTTTCAGTTTTACATTGACGTTGCCTTTTGTCTTAATTGATTGGTAGGACTGCCGGATAATTCGTAGGACTGAAAAGCGGGCAGAAAAAATCTCGCTGTTGGCAGCTCTCATCTGACTATCGGTTTTCTACCTTTTGTTCAGCTGGCCTATTCCACTGACAAACAGGGTCAACCCACATGACAACATCAGCGACTCCTGACATCAGACCAGACCGCCACCGACTGACGCGGCGTGCCTTGATCCTTTTTCTTCCTCTCTTCCTGCTCTTGACGGTAGTCAATGCCGTCCTGCTGGTATCCGGTGCACAACAAGAACACGTACAGATTGAGCAAACCATCCTGAACTCCCTGCGCTTGTTGAAGGATGCGTCAGTGGTGGTTGAAAACTCCTTTGTTCCTGAATTGAGCGAGGGCCTGCAATTATTCCTGGCCGAGTACAAGACGGTCGACGGCGACATTGAGCAGATCGACCTCCCTGATTTGCAGCAGCGGCTGGGCAATAAAGTCGATCTTTATGCCATCGATGCATCCGGGGTCGTCCGCCACAGCACCCTGACAGAGGATATTGGCCTCGACTTTCGCCAATGGCCGGACTTTCATGCGTATCTTGAAGATATTCGTCAATCCGGGGAACTGCACATCGATGCCGTCAGCAAAGAAACCAAGACCGGCTTGTTCCGCAAATACGCTTATCTGGCCACCCCTGATAAGCGCTGGATACTCGAACTGGGTGTCAAATCTGACATCATTGCGCAGCGGCTGGCTCCTTTCGATCCTGTCGTGGTCGCCCGACGGCTGGTAGCGGATCATCCCCACCTGAACCAGCTCCGTATCATCGACCGTCACGGCTGGCAACTTTCAATGACACAGCCGAGCCTGGTCGAGCCGGAGGTGTTCGAACGGGTAAAGCAGGTACTTGACACCCGTCAGGCGCAGAACATTCTGGGTTGGAATCGAAAGCTGACCTACCTGCCGCTGCCCGACAGTGCCGACGAAGTTTCCTTCGGGCTGCGCATGCAAGTCGTGGAGCTCGACTGCAATCTGAGTCGGGTTAAGTTCGGCCTTGGCATCAACCTGTTGGTTGCTCTCGCCGCGATGACACTCGTGCTACTCCTGAGCCGCGGGATGAAGCGGGTAGAGGAAAAGTTGCGGGAAAGTGAGTCCAAGCTCAGCACTCTCTTTTCCTCCATGACTGAAATGGTTGTCCTGCACGATCTGGTTTGTAACGGGGAGGGAAAACCGATCAACTACCGCATCACCGACTGCAATGCCGCCTTTACAAAAACCACAGGGATTCCCCGGGAGAAAGCCGTTGGTCGACTGGCCACTGAAGTCTATGGCAGCGAGGAGCCCCCCTATCTTAAAGAATTCTCCGGGGTGGCTCTTAGTGGTGAATCGTACCGGTATGAAACCTATTTTCCGCCAATGGAAAAACATTTTTTCATTTCCGTGGTAAGCCCGGAAAAGAATCGATTCGCTACAGTTACCACCGACATTACCGAGCGCAAGAGGGCGGAAATATCACTGCACAACGCTGAACAGAACACACAATTCCAACTAACCTTCCATCGTATCGCGGCCGAGACCGCTACCGCTCTGACGACCGCCACCAGCGATACCGAGTTCGATGCCGCCATCAACCAGTGCCTGCAACGTCTGGGTCTGTTGTTTGGGGCAGATCGCAGTTATGTTTTCCAGTTCTCCGACGACCTTGCTTACACCACCAACACCCACGAATGGTGTGCCGATGGGATCGCTCCCGAGATGGATAACCTTCAACATCTCCTTATAGATGACTGGTCCTGGCTGATAACGCAGTTGCTGCGCGACGGAGTGCTTTATGCCCGGGTTGCCGATTTGCCCCCCGAAGCAGCGGCAATAAAGGCGGAGTTTCAACGGCAGGGGATCCAATCCTTTCTGCACGCCA
>JAGYPB010000136.1 GCA_018399135.1 Deltaproteobacteria bacterium
AAAAGGTCTCGAACAATTGCCCATCGAGATCATTACGGTCAGTGACAACCAGGATGGTGGGATTGTTTAGTTCTGGTGCCGCAATCACCTTTCCGGCGTAGCAGGCCATGGAGATACTTTTGCCGGAACCCTGGGTATGCCAGACCACGCCGCAGCGGTTATCTTTGGTCGTGACCGCTTCGATGGTTTTTTGTAGAGCGCGACGTACAGCGAAGAACTGATGATACCCGGCAATCTTTTTGATGATCTTGCCACCGTCCTGTTCAAACAGGATGAAGTGACGCAAATAGTCGAACAGGTGATTGGGATGGAAGAGTCCTTTGATCAACACTTCCAGTTCCATCATGATAGCCGGAGCTTCGGCGTTGCCGTCAATACTGCGCCAGGGGGTAAAGCGTTCCCGGTCGGCGGTCAAAGAGCCGATGCGGGTGTTGACGCCATCGGAGAGGATCAATACCGCATTAGCAATGAACAAATCGCTGATCTCGGATTTGTAGGTCTGGAGTTGTTCAAAGGCTTTCCAGATGTCGGCGGTTTCATCGGAAGGGTTTTTCAGCTCCAGCACGGCAATAGGCAGACCGTTGATGAAGACGACCAGATCAGGGCGACGGGTGGTTTTCTCTCCCTTAACAGAGAACTGACTGATCACCAACAGTTCGTTGTTAGCGGGGTTGTCCATATCGATCAGATGGACATGCTGCCCCTTGGTGTGATCGTCTTCAGACACATCGACGGTGACGCCATCGGCCAGCATCCGGTGAAAGTCGCGGTTATTCAAAAGCAGGGTCGGGTGAGCAGGATGCAGAATCTTGTGCAGAGCATCGTCCAACACCTGTGGTGGCATTGTTGGGTTCAGCCGTTGAAGGGCACTTCGTAACCGTCGAGTCAAAATCACCTGCTGCCAACTGTCACGCTCCCCGGCAGTGGTATCCGGGGCGATGTCCGGTCCATACAGATACTGGTAGCCCAGGTCTTTGAACCAGTCGATGGCGAGTTGTTCGAGCAGGTCTTCGGTGATCATGATGCCCCTCTTATTGGTTTTTTCCACTCCGGATTTTCATTGACATGAGTTGGCCGAGGTTTATAATCACAAACAATACGCCCGGCGCCTCTGCACAGATCTATCTGTGTACGCGTCGGCTCTCATTTGTGACTCCAGAGATCCCAGGTTAGCCAGTCTGTATCCAATCCCAAATCATCTACCCTGACCGCGCCGCAACCGACCTTTGGGAAATCATTTTCAATTAAGATCTGCAGCCGACTTGCCCATGACGACGTGGGGCAGATTATTCGTAAGAACATCTGCATCAGACAAAAATAAAAAAATGGTCGCGCATTGTTCAAATGACGCCAAGGTTTATCCTGTGGCAATGGAGAACGTTCGACAACGTTGACATTCCACAGTCGTGCATGATGCGCCGATACGTTCCTGATAAAGTTCAAGCTGCGCAGGTATGAGGCCAGCTCTTTTCCAGAAGGAAACCCGTACTTTTCTGCAATGGCTTGTTGGTCAGCATACGTCATACCGGCAAACAAAGTAGATAGCATCCCGAAATCCCAGACTTCTATGGCGACCCAGATGGGAAGGTTGCCGTATTTTTCCAGATGGTGTTCCACAAAGGGAGTTCGCTTTGATCGAAGAACCTGCTGCTGATATTTGTTCAGCCACTGCTGATGCCTTGTTTTACCGCTTTGATTGCTAATTTTTTTAGCGAAATTACCGTGAAAATATTGAGGCTTTTCGTGAGCAAGGGAGTCTCTTTGGCCGAGCATGTGAGCAATATCGACCCGAACAGCCATTTCTATGCGCTCTAATGCATCGAGCGCCATCAGTCGCAGTTTTTTATCAAAAACGTATAGTTTGACCAGATCATCGAAGCGGCTTCCGGCGATAAATTGATCGCTGCGAAATTCAACGTTATCGGTTTGCTCCAATAGCTGCCGAAAAGGATACCAGTAGCCACTCAACCGATAATAGCCCAATCGTCCCAGATATTTTCTGGCGCGATCGGGATTATCGATCTGTAACCCTCTTGACTGCAAAATTTCGAGTTGCTCATCGATAGATTTCCACGGTTTCAACTGATTCGTCATTGTACTGACCAAACATGCTGTTCGACATCACCGACACGGATCTCGCCGGAGAGGAGCTTGGGGAGCAGGATGTCGCGCAGTTCAGCCAATGACTGTTGCTCGAATAC
>JAGYPB010000137.1 GCA_018399135.1 Deltaproteobacteria bacterium
GTTGTCTCCTGTCAGCCCGGGGCGGGTCGGTGTAAGTTTTGAGCGCCCATGATACTGCCCGCAACGCCGGCTTAACAGCGCTGAAGTGTGAACCAATCGGTCTGGCCTCCACGCCCGCGTCTTCCGCACGGGCGGCCAATGCTGGGGCGGGCAACTGCAGCAACAATAAATACTACTTAACAGGAGGCGAATATGGAGCTGACTCTGGAGCATGCCTACGATGCCGGGCTTGATCAGGTGATTGAGAACTTCTTCTGCGAAACCCGGATCCACCAGAAAAATGAAAAGTTGGGTTCTCGCAACGTGCGAGTGGCGGAGCTGACAAAGGATGATTCCGCCGGCAAGCTGGTCATCGAGCGGGAAATGACCACCTCTGCGCCGGTACCCGGTGTGCTCGCCAGCTTCCATCGGGAGTGGAATCGGGTTCGTCAGGAGGAGCATTGGTTCAAGAAGGATGACGGCGAATGGCACTGCGAGTTCCGGGTCAGAATTGACGGTGTGCCAGCGCGCATAAAAGGCGTGATGCGTCTGGTGGGTAACGCCGATCGGTGTATCAATTATGTGGCTTTGTCGGTGCTTTGCGAGGTGCCGTTTCTTGGCCGTAAGATAGCGAGGTTTTTGGCTGAGGATTCTCACGCCAAGATCGAGCGGGAGTACGAGGTGATCCGGCAGTTCTTGTAGTGCACCGGCTATCCCGATGCGAGTTTCTGCATTGCCCTGATTCGCTGTTTTGTCCGTAAGAACGTTCAAGCACATTACTCGGGGATAGCCGTGATCCAGGAACTGACCGTTTCTCAGCAAGTAGCCAGCGCACTCAGAACCCAGTTCATTGCAGATGCACTGGCCATGCCGGTGCACTGGTATTACAACCCGATGGATATTGAAAAGGCTTTCCCGGGCGGTATTCAACGGTTTGAGGCCGCACCGGATGTTCACCCTTCATCGATCATGTCGTTGCACTCAACCAGCAGCGGAGGTCGCCGTTCAGGCCCGAGCGCCGGAGAGCATGCGCCGCAAATCGTGGGTGATGTAATCCTCAAAGGCAGGGCAAAGTTCTGGGGTGTGCCAAACGTTCATTATCACCACGGAATGGGCCCCGGGGAGAATACCTTGAATGCACAGTGCACTCGCGTTTTGATGCGTTCATTGTCGGGTGCGTCGGGTCAATACGACCCTCAGGTCTTTTTGAATGCCTACATCGGGTTTATGACCCAGGATCCGCCTGCTCATCGTGACACCTACGCGGAGTCTTACCATCGGGGCTTTTTCGCGAACCTGACGCGGGGTTTACCGCCAGAAAAATGCGCCATGGTCACCCACGATACGCCCTCTGTTGGCGGGCTGGTGACGGTCGCCACTCTGGTGTTCTCGGAACGGCTGAGGGGCTGCAGTATCAGCGAAATACAGGCATTATGCCGTCAGCATGTCACGCTAACCCACCCGGATGAATCTTTGCTGAAAGTGTGCGACCGCTATGTGTCGCTGTTGTGCGGCTTGATGGACCACCCGGACGATGCTGCTGCGCTTTTCGCAGAAGCCGGGAAGGGCAAGCGTGGCGTGGATGTTGCCGGGCTGGTACAGCGAAATCTACCCGATTACCAGGTAGTGGGCCGGTTGTACTCATCGGCCTGCTATATTTCGGATTCCTGGCCGGTGGTGCTATACCTGGCTTACAAATACCGGAGCGACCCCTGGTTGGCGCTGCGCATGAACGCAAATCTGGGCGGCGATAACGTCCATCGTGGCATGGTACTGGGAACCCTGTTGGGGTTGCTGAACGATGAGGTGTCCACCCGTTGGTTTGACCAACTGGTGGACGCCGATGCAATCAATGCGGAAGTGACCGCGCTGATCAGCGCGGCAACCTCTCCCAGACAGTGACTTCAGACAGTGTGTGTTGGAACTTGTGTTGGGTTTCTCGAATGACAAACGGCACTTTTTGAGGCGCACCCACCAGCCGGAAATGACTGCCAAGGTGTTCCTTCAACCCGTCCAGTGTGGTGTGGTTCTCGCCGTCTTTTTTGAAGCCACCAATCCACTCCTCCTTGGGCGTATGCTCCTCCAGCCAGGTGTAGGGAGAGGCAATCACCAGTATGCCGCCGTCGTTGATGCGCTCGTGGATGCTGTCCAGAAAACGCCGGGGTTTATAGAGCCTGTCGATCAGGTTGGCGGCAAGT
>JAGYPB010000138.1 GCA_018399135.1 Deltaproteobacteria bacterium
TATGGGGCTTATCTGGTTTTCATGATCATCGAATATTACTGTCTGCTGGAGCAGAACCATACCATTTCGCGGATCATGGGTTTCTTCGCGCTGGTAGTTGGTATCGCCGCCCACAGCAACCTCGGGGCCATTTTCGGGATGCTCCATGGTCGGCCCTTCTGGTACGGCCCCTATTTACCCATCTATTTTATTATTTCCGCCATTCTGTCGGGTGCCTGTGCGATCCTTTTCTTCACCGCACTTGCGTGGAAAATCAACCCTGAAATCATGAACCAGCGTATGGAACGAGCCATGAAGGCCATTACCCAGCTGGCGGTTTATTTCATTGCGATCACTTTTTTCTTCACCGCCTGGAAAATTATCACCGGCATGGTCTCCCATGGCAAGGTCATGGTGATTACAGACATGCTGATCGGGGATTACGCTTTCAGCTTCTGGGTGTTTGAAGTTCTGCTTGGTTTGCTTATTCCCATGATCCTGCTGATCCGTTCGCGCGGCAATAACTTCAATCTGATCCTGGCCGCCACCGGCATGATGATGGTGGGAATTTTCTTCATGCGCTACAATATCGTCATTCCTGGCCAGATGTATTCAGTGTACCACGGCCTCGGTGTTGAAGAGGCTCTGACACGAATCAGCTACATGCCTTCATTCCATGAAATCCTTATTTCCATTGGCGGGCTCACCTTTGTCATTATGGCCTATCTGGTCGGCGAAAAAATGCTCAACGGTCATCAACTCGAAAAACATGAGATTGTTCCCGAAGGCGGCTATGTCTGTCCGGGTTGCGGTGGGATTCACTATGTGCGCGAGGGTGAAACACAAGAAGAAGCGATGAAACGCCACCACAAGGTTTTTTAAACAATCGATGATCGCTATATGGACTATCAGGGAGAAATATCAATGAAAATAACTGCTGGAGATCTGGTGCACAACGAGGGAACAGGGAGTGTTACCTCCAGAGAGCGGCGTAAATTCCTCAAGCTGGGATTTGCTATCGCAGGTGTTTATGCCGGGGGAAAAATCCTCGGTTTGACATCTCTGGTAGCTACCGGCCACGCTGCCAATATCGTCGATAAGTATCCGCACAACCCTCATTACAGTATGGTCATGCGGATTTCGGTCTGTATCAACTGTGAGCTGTGCATGAACGGCTGCAGCACGACAAACAGCGTCCCTCCACCCGAGTATCGTACCAGAATTTTGACCAAGAAATATTCCGGTACCCTCGATAGACAGGTCGAGTTTATCCCCGTACTCTGCAATCAGTGTAACAACGCCCCCTGTTACCGGAGTTGTCCAACCAGAGCAACTTACAAAGATCAGAGAACCGGAATTGTTAAGATGGAGAGTAAAAAATGTATCGGCTGCAAGACCTGTATGCTGGCCTGCCCCTATGATGCCCGTCACTTCAGCGAAGCCCGCCGCGCCGTCGACAAATGTGACTTCTGTTGGGAGACACGTCTTTCGAAAGGGGAGACCATCACTGCATGTGCTAACGCATGCCCTACCGGTGCCCGCACATTCGGCAATATTACCGATCCGGAAAATGTTGTATACAAACTTGTCCACCAGATCGAGGAAATGGTGTGGGTAATCAGGCCTGAAGATGACACAAAGCCAAACGTTTTTTACATGAAGGGCAACCTGGTTTCGGTAGATAATATTCTCAAGGGCCAGAATTTTAAAATAACCAATCCCTCGTGATCAACTGTCACGGTCACAAATGGATGTTCCTAACAAAAAGGTCGCGGTAGACTCGAAGTAGCTTGATTCCAAGTGATAAGTCTTGATCTTTTCGTTGACAGGAACCATGTATACGGCTAACATTAGAACAGTGTTTGATTCTGCCATGCTTCAACTTGTAAGCAGGAGGTTAGAATGAAAGCTGGTATCTGGATGTTCTGTGTACTGTTTTTTATGTTTGTTGTCGCCCCGGTGTTGATGCTATTAACTTTTCTTGGTCCCATCGGCGCACCACCGGGAACCGTTTTCATTTATTGGTTGCCGGTACTCTTGTGTGCTGTTAGCGTCGCGATTCTGATTTTTTATCGCCATGGTGTGCAGAGCAGGCAGGCGTCATAATTAGTAACTATTCAGCTGTAGTCCTTGCGCAGGATCGGGGTTCCTG
>JAGYPB010000139.1 GCA_018399135.1 Deltaproteobacteria bacterium
TTTAAGTCTAAGAGAAATCAGACGGTCAAGGATGAACTCTTGATTTTCATTACCCCCCGAATCGTTCGCGATAATTAACAGCAAATACATTACAAGCAAACAAGGGCGGGCATTACCTGCCCTTTTTTGCGTTAAGGGCGGCATCAGTTTGGACGTTTTGCAGGTTTCTCTAGGTGAGCGTAGTTACCCGATCCATGTTGGTAGTGGGTTATTGTCCGCTATTGGCGAACGCCTGCGCGACATAAAATTTCCTCACCAGGTGGCTCTGGTATCTAATCCCCTGGTTGCTGATTTGTATGCCGATACCGTCATGTCATCATTGCAGCAGGCAGGCTATGATCCGCGCCTGATGCTGGTACCGGACGGTGAAGATTATAAAAACCTTGAAACCCTTCAGCTGATCTACGATCAGCTGATTGAACATCGTTTTGACCGTGGCTGCGGGTTGTTGGCGTTAGGTGGTGGGGTGATCGGAGACATGGCCGGCTTTGCTGCGGCGTCCTTTTTGCGCGGTATCCCCTTTGTCCAGGTTCCCACGACTCTGCTCTCGCAGGTGGACAGTTCCGTCGGGGGTAAAACGGCTGTCAACCACCCGCGTGGGAAGAACCTGATCGGTGCTTTTTATCAGCCGCAACTGGTGGTTATTGATGTTGCTACCCTGCAGACTCTCGATCCGCGAGAGGTATCGGCCGGGCTGGCAGAAGTCATCAAATATGGTGTCATCCGCGACGCTGATTTTTTTGTCTGGCTCGAAGAGCATCAGGAGTTGTTGCGTCAGGGTGACGCTGAGGCTCTGGTCTATGCCATCAAGAAATCTTGTCAAATAAAAGCTGATATTGTAGAAATTGATGAACGAGAAAGCTCGATTCGTGCTCATTTAAATTTTGGGCATACTTTTGGCCACGCTATTGAAAACCTCGCCGGATACGGACAGTGGAAACATGGTGAGGCCGTTGCTGTCGGTATGGTTGTTGCTGCAAAAATATCGCAAGCAAAGGAATTGTGTCGTGAGGCTGATGTTTCGCGATTGATAAATCTGTTAAGGGCCATCGATTTGCCGGTTGAACCTCCTGCTTTTAGTCTTGCAGCCTATGTTGAAGCGATGCAGCGCGATAAAAAAGTCAAGCATGGGGCACTCACCATGGTACTGAACCAGGGTATTGGTAGCGTTACTCTTGAACAAATTGATGATATCGAAGGATTGTTTTCAACGATCTTTGATACTTTCGCATAAAGCGCCAGCTTGGATGGCGCCGCCATCACCACCATCTTTAACCTTAAAGGATGACCATGACTGAACATGATCAACAAAGTGCCTTTTTAGGGAAAATTGTAGCTTACACTGAGCTACTGGTGAACGACCCGCGCTCGACAATCTTTGTGTCTTTGGCAGAAACCTACCGGAAAATAGGTCTTTTTAACGATGCTCGTGACATTGTTGTTAAGGGGTTGGAGCAACATCCTGATTTTGGCCCTGCCTATGTTGTGCTGGCGCGGATTGAATGTCAGTTGGAAAATTACGCTGCGTCCTGTGATGGTTTTGAACGGGCGCTGACTCTTGACCCTGACAGTCTTGCCGCTCTTGTAGGATATGCCCGGGTCAAGTTGCTTCTTCATCATGACGATGAAGCCCAAGATCTGCTAATCCATGCGCGAAGTTTAAGCCCTGCCGATCCGGTAATCAATAAAATGTTGTTGGGGTTATCTTCGGCTTCTGCTGCTGAAGAAGAGATGGCCCCTGTTATTGAGAGCGTCCGGCCTGCACCAAATAATTTAACGTCCCTGGCTTCTACAACCCTGGCTGATTTATATTTAGCGCAGGGGATGACTGATAAAGCCCTGACGTTATACCATCAGTTACTATCCAGAAATCCGGATAATCTTGCGTTGCGACGCAAAATCCGTGAAGTTGAAGGGCGCACTGACGAACCTTTCTCGGAACAGGACATTGTCGCCGATGCGCTCCCTTCATCAACCTCTGATGATCAGATTGCAGTAGAGGATCATAAAGTTACAGAGCCTCTTGCCGGGGCAACAGCAGAGCAAGATGAATCAGTATCTGATCCTGCTGAACCGGTTGACGAG
>JAGYPB010000014.1 GCA_018399135.1 Deltaproteobacteria bacterium
AGCGTCCCTTGACATAGGATCCCCGATCCGGTGCTGAACAGATACGTTCGTTATAGATAAATCAATAACAACATCACGGTCGCGGGGTCGCGGCCCCGCACTCCGCCATACTTTTGGCAGACGCTCCAAAAGTATGCAAAAGAGCTTTCCACTGGCGTGGGGCGACTTGAGATACGCATGGTGCAGAGCATTTTTCGTCGGCAGTTTTAGACGGCTGGTCGCGACCTCTTTTTACGAAGGGCAAAAAGCGCCCCCTTTCGCTTGCGCTCGCCAGGGGGTGCCGCGCGAACCGCCGGTTGTGAAGGTTTTTGAAACAATGCAACCTACGTAGGCTTGCCAAAAACATTATGCCCGAACCTCAAAGACACTGAATCCATCAGCACAATCAAGCCATTCAACATCAACCTGATCAACCCGTGCCATCTTCGGCCCCTCATGGCACCAGTCGATGATGTTCTGAACAACTTCCTTCTTCCCCTGAAATAACGCTTCAACGCTGCCGTCAGGACAGTTGCGACACCAGCCGGTGATGCCCAGCCCGGCAGCTTGTTCTCTGGTACTCTGACGAAACCAGACCCCCTGCACCCGGCCGCTGATCCGCACTTTGGCGCTGACGATGGTCATTGATTTTCTCCTGGTGCAATTAATTCAAGAAATTCATCCTCAGTCAATACAGCAACACCTAAGCTCCTGGCCTTGTCCAGTTTGCTGCCGGCGCCGGTGCCGGCAACGACGTAGTCGGTCTTGCTGCTGACCGAGCCGCTGGCGCGTCCTCCCTGTTGCATAACCAGTTCTTCCCCCTCTTTGCGGGTGAAGCGTTCCAGGCTACCGGTTAGGACGACGGTTTTCCCTTTCAGGAGCTTGCCGGTCGGCTGGCGATTTTCGCTGGGCGGCGCAACCCCCAATTCCGTTAAATCTGCCAGCAGTGCGCGGTTTTTAGCGGCGGTGAAAAAACTGACAATGCTGTCGGCAACCTGGGAACCGATTTCATGGATGCCGATAAGGGCTTCATGGGCTGCATCGGCAAGTTTATCGAGGCTGCCAAACTGCCCTGCTAGCAGGCGCGCCGTGTGGCTGCCGACATGACGAATCCCCAGAGCGTAGATCAGGTTCGCCAGAGGACGGTTCTTGCTGCCGGCAATCGCTGCCAGTAGATTGTCAGCGAGCTTATCCCCCATGCGTTCAAACTGAAAGAGATCCTCTTTTCTCAGGCGATACAGGTCGGCGATACTGCTGACCAGATTCAAACGCAGTAGCTGATCGATATAGCGGTCTCCCATTCCCTGAATATCCATGCCGCCACGCGAGCAGAAGTGTTTGAGTGATTCCTTCAAACGCGCCGGGCAGTCGATCCCCTGACAGCGCGGCACGACTTCGTCCGCTTCCTGAACCAGGGGGGAATTGCAGACGGGGCAGTGGGTCGGTCGTGGAATGGTCTGCTCTGTACCCGTCCGTTTTTCTTTGACCACCCGTACTACCGCAGGAATAACGTCGCCAGCACGTTCAATAATAACAGTATCGCCAATATGGGCATCAAGACGCTCAATTTCGTCCCAGTTGTGCAGGCTGGCACTGGAGACGTTGACACCGCCGACATTGACTGAGATCAGGTTGGCGACGGGGGTGACGGCGCCGGTTCGACCAACCTGCAGTCGGACAGACTTAAGGATGGTCTCTGCCTGCCGGGGGGGGAACTTGCAGGCGATGGCCCAGCGTGGGGTACGGCTTTTTACGCCGAGTTCATCCTGCATGTCGCGGTGATTGACCTTGACCACCATGCCGTCGATTTCGTACTCAAGTTGCTCGCGGCGCTCAAGCAATTGCTGGTAGCTACTTATAACCGCGTGGATGTTCGCAACGCAGCGGGTCTGAACGAGGTTGACCTGCAAACCCCATTTGGCCATATTGTCAAGCAGTTGTTGATGGGTTTGTGGGGCTTTGCCGATCAGCTTGCCGATACCATAACAGCTGATTTTTAACGGTCGCGCCGCCGTTAGGCGGGGGTCGAGCTGGCGCAGACTGCCGGCAGCCAGATTGCGAGGATTGGCAAAAGGGGTTTCCCCTGCGTCGCGGCGGAGCTGATTGAGCCTGCGAAAGTCAGCAAGATCGATATAGATTTCTCCCCGCACTTCAACCAGATCAGGAAAATCGTTGTGCAGTTGTAGCGGAACGCTTCTGATCGTTCGAACATTCTGAGTGATGTCTTCGCCGATTGTGCCATCGCCTCTGGTTGCCGCGCGGATCAGCACTCCTTTGTTGTAGGTCAGGGCGACTGCCACCCCATCGAGCTTCGGTTCACACAGGTACTCGATTTCAGTCGAGGTGGCCAAAAAACGTTTTATCCGTGTATCAAAAGCGATTAGATCGTCACTGTTAAAGGCATTTTCCAGCGATAACATGGGTTCGCCGTGGACGGCCGCGGCAAATTTGTCCAGAGGGACGCTGCCGACACGCTGTGACGGGGATGCAGGGGTGACCAGTTGCGGAAATTGTTGTTCCAGCTGGAGCAGCTGTTGCAACAGCTGGTCATATTCGGCATCGCTAATGGTCGGAGCATCCAGGGTATGATAGCGGTAGTTGTGATCATGCAGTTGTTCAGACAGGCGTTGATGTAGTGTGCTAAGCTTCTCATCGGGAGTTTCGGCAGAGAACGTCATGATTTTATCCTTGTAAATAGTGCCCGGATGTTGTTATTTCATCCGTATCATGCGGATTCGCTTCAACGAATGCAAGAATTTCTCCTGCTCTAAAGAATAAGGTAACAGTACAATGCAAAAACAGAGGACACCGTTCGATGGATGAAGCAACCTGGCGCATTCTGGCGCTTTTTTTTCTGCTCTTGTTGTCCGGTTTCTTTTCCGGGTCTGAAACGGCATTTACCTCTTTAGATCGGCTCAGGTTGCGCTTGCTACAGCAAAAGCAGCATCCAGGCGCAGATAAACTGGCTGAGCTTGTCGATAATCCTGACCGTACCTTAAGTGGTGTGCTGGTTGGCAACAATCTGGTCAATATCGCGTCGTCGGTTATTGCAGCCGGTCTGTTTGTCAGTCTTTTCGGCGATCAGGGGGAATGGCTGACTATTCTGATTCTGACCCCGATTCTGCTGGTTTTTTCTGAAGTCTGCCCTAAAACCCTGGCGGCACAGTACCCGGAACGATTTTCCTTTATCGTGCTGCGACCAATGCGCGGTTTTCTGTTTGTTATGGCACCGGTCATTCGTGTGGTGGCTGGTACATCCAGGCTGTTAACCAGCTTTTTGCGTAAGCACCAGGCCGAAGGTCTCCAGGTATCGGAGGATGGCATTAAGGCGCTGATTGAGGCCGGTGAAGAGTCGGGAGTCGTTGCCGCTGAGCAGCGGCGGATGCTGCACGGAATTTTTGAATTGTCCGAGACCAGGGTGCGCGATGTCATGATTCCGCGAACAGAAGTCGTCGGCATCGCGGATACGTTATCCTTTGAAGAGGTACTGGATATGGTGCTCCAGGCGCGACATTCCCGTTTTCCGGTGTATCACGAGAATCTTGACAACATAGTCGGGGTGTTGCACTCAAAAAATGTTCTGGCATATATCCAGCGCCCGGCTGATTTTTCCTTCGAGGGTGCTTGCCGCAAGCCCTACTACGTGCCGGAGTCAAAACGGATCGGTGTGCTTTTGCAGAGTTTCTTGAAAATGCGTGAACATCTGGCTATCGTTGTCGATGAGTATGGTGGCATGGAGGGGATCGTCACTCTTGAAGATGTCGTTGAGGAGGTCGTCGGCGATATCAATGATGAATATGATATTGCTGAAGTTGAATTTAAGGAGCTGGCACCCGGCCATTACCTGATCGATGCCGCCATGCCTCTGCGAGAAGTCAACCGGCGTCTGGGGCTTGAGCTTCCCGAAGAGCAGGTTACTACGTTGGCCGGCCATATTTTTCAGCTCAGTGGCAGCATTCCCGCTGAAGGTGACACCTTTGATGAGGGGTCGATCCGCTTTCGCGTCAGACGGATGGAAGAAAGAAGAATAGAAGAAATTGAAATATTTATTGTGCCGCCACTCCAGTAATCATCCTGATAACCTAATAGTCCATAGAAATTAGCTAGTTCTCTCCATGTTTCCAGCCTTGAAAGCATGGTCGGCCCAAGTCCTTGTCTTAGCAATACTTTTCTTTTTTTCTCAGAAGACCTGTATCCAGATTTTCCCTTGACACTTCAGGGGCTCACCGCTATATTTTCTAAACCTGGTGTCAAATAGTGTCAAGAGGTGTCATTTGAAGTTTTCCGGCGAGTTTAATGTCAGTATCGATCTCAAAGGACGGGTCAGTATTCCGGCTCCGTTTCGGGATGAGCTGCGTCAGGACTACGAAAGTGACGGCCTGGTGGTGACGCGCTACAAGAATGGTCTGGTGGCGTACCCGCGCAAACGTTGGGATGAGATTTGTACCAAGGTACTTGCCATGTCGCCTGGTCCGATGCGTGAGGCAAATTTGCGCAACCGGATTGCACCCGCGCGCGAATGTCAGTTTAATGCCCAGGGGCGTATTCAGATATCCCAGGCATTGCGTGAGCATGCTGGACTCGACAAGGAAGCTGTGGTTATCGGTATGTTTGAAAAAATAGAGATCTGGAGTCAGCAGGCCCATGCTCTGATCGTAGCCGAGTCGGAAGCGTTGCTGAGCGACGATGCGCAGGGGCAGGCGGATCTGGGTTTCTAATGGCAGCCGAGCTTTATTCGCATCTGCCGGTACTGCCTGAAGAAGTTATCCATTGGCTTGATCCACAACCGGGTGGTGTTTTCCTTGATGGCACTCTGGGTGGTGCCGGGCATGCTCGATTGATTCTTGACCGGGCGCCGGCCAGTCGGTTGATCGGTGTTGACCGCGATGCTGCCGCTCTGGCTAATGCAGCGCAAATCCTGGCCCCTTACGGCGATCGTGTCAGCCTCCATCATACCGAATTCGATCAGGCTGCCGGTCTGTTAACGCAACTTGGTCTTTCCGGTCTCGATGGCATGCTCCTCGACCTGGGGGTCTCTTCCCATCAGCTCGATACCCGCGAGCGGGGGTTTTCTTTCAGATATGAGGCCCCGTTGGATATGCGCATGAATCCGCAGGCCGGGACGACCGCCGCCGAGGTTGTCAATGAGCTCGAAGAGGCGCCATTGCGCCAATTGTTCTTTGATTTTGGAGAGGAGCGTTACAGCCGTCGGATAGCCGCACGAATTGTTGCTCAGCGGCAACAGGAACCGATTTCAACTACCACCCAACTGGCGGATCTGGTGCGTGCTGCCGTTCCCGGTGGTCATCGTCCTGATCGCATCCATCCGGCGACCAGGGTGTTCCAGGCGTTACGAATTTATGTGAATGACGAGCTTGGTCAGCTCAAGCGTGGCATCGACGCCGCTATTGATCTGCTCAAACCCGGAGGTCGGCTGGTAGTGATCAGTTTTCATTCTCTTGAAGATCGCATTGTTAAACAACTGTTTCGCTCAAGGGCACGAGGGTGTATCTGCCCGCCGCGTTTGCCTGTATGTCAATGCCAACATCAGCCTGACGTTGTTTTGTTGACACGCAAAGGAATCAAGGCGACATCTGCAGAAATAGAACATAACCAACGCTCACGCAGCGCTATTTTACGAGCTGTTCAGCGTTGTCAGTAAGGGGGTTTGCCATGTCACAAGTGATTCCGCAGACACGTATTAAAATCAATGGCTTTGCTCTCGCCCGACCACGTTTAAGCCCAATGCTGGTGGTGATCGTGCTGATGTCACTGTTATCACTGTTGTTTGTCTGGTCGCGGATCCATGCTATCAGCCTTGAATATGATATCTCCCGGCTCGAGCTGGATCTGCGGGAGCAAAATCAGCAGGTGAAGGAGCTTTCTCTGGAGGTAGCTTTTCTTTCTCGTGACGAGCGCATTGAAACACTGGCAAGAAACGAACTGGGCTTGCGCGATCCAGCGCCAGGTCAGCTCATTCGAGTGGAGTAATACGGGATATGTCGCATGAGGCAGGACAGTTCCGCATCCGGATTTTTGGAGTGCTGTTCATTCTGGTTTTTTGCGTTATAGCTGCGCGTGCATATCAATTGCAGGTGGTTGAAGCTCCGGAGTTGCAGGCGCGGGCTGATCAGCAACGTCATCATGTCATCAAGCTTGCCCCGCGCCGTGGAACCATTGTCGATCGTAATGGTAGTCCCCTGGCCGTCAGTCTCGAAGTTGATTCCCTCTACGCTGATCCGGTGTTAATTACGGATCCCGCTGCTACGGCGAAAAAACTTGCGCCACTGTTGAAAAATTCCCAGTCCGATTTAATCAGAACCCTCTCTGCAAAAGGCAGGCGTTTTGTCTGGCTCCAGCGCATGATGGATCCTGAGGTAGCTGACGCCGTGCGTCAGCTCAGAATCCCCGGGTTGGCTTTTGTCAGTGAACGTAAGCGTTATTATCCCCAGTCCGCGATTGGAGCTCATGTCATAGGTTTTACCGGACTTGATCCGCGAGGACTGGAAGGGGTTGAGTTGGAGTATGATCGTTTGCTGCAGGGGGAACCGGAACTGTTGATATCGACCAAGGACGCTCGCGGTAATGGTCTGGCAAGCGCCGAGGCACCAATCCAGGGGGGAGCGGGTGGACATAACCTGCAACTGACCCTTGATCGCTCCTTACAGTATATCGCCGAAAAGGAACTGGCACGGGTGGTGCGTGAAAGTGATGCAATCGGCGGCACCCTGGTGATGCTTGAGCCAGCCAGCGGACGGATTTTGGCGTTGGCCAGCTGGCCGGATTTCAATCCCAATCTAGCCGGCCGCTATAAACCGGATGAGCGTCGTAACCGAGCCATTTGCGATGTTTATGAGCCGGGTTCAACCTTCAAGCCTTTTTTGCTCGCTGGGATTCTTGAGGAGGGGCTGATGACCCCCGAGCAGACCCTTTACTGTGAACAGGGGCGCTATTCGGTTGGCGGCAGCGTTGTTCGTGATCATCGCAAATTTGGTGATCTGACGCTCATGGAAATGTTGAAATTCAGTAGCAACATTGGCTTTGTCAAACTCGGCAAAACGCTTGAGCGTGATCGTTATTATCGCTACCTTCAGTCTTTCGGTTTTGGATCCAAGACCGGTGTCGATTTCCCCGGTGAGGTTAGCGGGCTGATTCGCCCACCATCACGTTGGTTTGAAATTGATCTTGCGGCTATTTCTTTTGGTCAGGGAATCAGTGTCACATCTATTCAGATGGCTGCGGCAATGGCTGCCATTGCCAACGGTGGTTTGTTGATGGAACCTTACCTGGTAGAAACTGTCACCGATGCCGATCATCAGGTGGTGCAGCGGAGACTTCCGGAAGTACGCCATCGAGTTATTTCAGAAAAAACTGCGACCCAGGTGCGCCAGATGATGGTTGAGGTGACCGAGCCCGGTGGTACCGGTATTCGAGGTGCCGTTCCCGGTTTTCGGGTGGCCGGTAAAACCGGTACCGCCCAGAAGGTTGATGCCGTGACCGGAGGTTATTCTATCGATAAGCGGATAGCTTCCTTTATCGGCTTTGTGCCGGCTGATAACCCGGCCATGGTTATTGCCGTGACTGTCGATGAACCACAGGGGACCGTCTACGGTGGACAGGTTGCCGCTCCGGTGTTTTCCCGCGTGGCGGCACAGGCCTTAAATCATTTGAACATTCTTCCACAAAGTCAGACTGAAACCCTGGCGATTGTTCCAGTGATTGATGACCCTTTGCCGGATCTGGCGGCCTTATTGCCGCTACGAACTCAAGAGGATGGTCTGGTCATGCCCGATTTTCAAGGTATGAGCTACCGTCAGGTACTTAAGGCGATGGAACAGCAGGGATTGAATCTAAAGTTGACCGGTAGCGGTCGAGCGGTTGAACAATACCCCCATGCGGGGGAACCGATCCCTTACGGCAAGGAAGCCTGGGTGCATTTTGGCGCCTGATGTTCAGTCTGTGGAGGATGTATTGATGCAGTTGCGTGAATTAATAGGTGTCATCAACCCGGTTGCCGTTGAAGGGCCAACTGCGGTGGATATCTGTGCGTTAGTATGCGATTCACGTCAGGTTAGCCCGGGTGCTGTTTTCTTCGCTCTGCCCGGCAGTAAAACGGATGGGCGCAACTATATCTCGCAGGCCATTGCCGCCGGGGCTGTTGCTGTTGTTGCCTGTTCTTTCAAGGGTGTAGTAGCGGTTGCTGACTGCTGTTTTGTTCAGGTTACTAACGTTCGTCGTGCTATGGCTTTGGCAGCATCCCATTATTATGGTTATCCCGGCAGAGGCATTCCCGTGATCGGTGTCACCGGAACTAACGGTAAAACCACCATCACCTATCTGATCGAAGCCATTCTCAAAAACGCCGGCTATGTCCCGGCGGTTTTTGGAACAGTGGAATATCGCTTGGCTGACATACTGCGTTATGAAGCAACCCATACGACGCCGGAATCCCTTGAGTTAATGCGGATGCTGGCAGAGTTCCGGCGCCATGGCGCCAATGTTCTGGTGATGGAGGTTTCATCCCATGCCCTGGAACAGCACCGGGTTGATGGCCTTGTTTTTGATGTTGCCGTCTTCACCAATCTGACCCAGGATCACCTCGATTACCACGTCGGACTGGATTCTTACTTTGCCAGCAAGTGCCGGCTGTTTACCGAGCTGCTCGGTGCCGGGATTGCCTTGATCAATGCGGATGATCCTTATGGGCAGCGCCTGCTTGCCGATATGTCGGCAGCGCAAACCTTTGGTCGACAGTCCTCCTGTAATCTCTATCCGCGCCAGGTGTCGGTCGGGCGCGATGGCATTCACGGTATTTTTTCCGGTAGTCACGGTGACGTGCAGATCGACAGTCCAATGACAGGTGATTTTAATCTGAGCAACTTGTTGGCAGCGGTTGCTGTTGCCCAGCAATTAAATATCAGCAATGAGCAGATTGCCTCCGGAATAAATAAAGCTCCCCAGGTTCCGGGGCGGCTTGAGCGTGTAGACAACGATTGCGGTGTGCTCGCGCTGGTTGATTATGCTCATACAGGCGATGCGCTGGAACAGGTGCTGAAAACCCTCTGTGGTCTTGAATATCGTCGACTTTATACCATCATTGGTTGTGGCGGCGACAGGGATCCGGGCAAACGTCCAGTGATGGCTGCAGTGGCAGCTGAATATTCAGATCTGGCAATTTTCACCTCGGATAATCCGCGCACGGAAGATCCTCTTGTCATTCTGGAACAAATACGTGCCGGTGCCCTGGCGGCGGGTAGCAGTGAACTTGATCCAGCGCTGGTTAATAGCGACAGCAGAGGCTTTGTCGTGATACCGGCACGGCGATCGGCCATTAATTATGCGGCCAGTTTACTCAGCACTGGTGACATGTTGTTGGTCGCCGGTAAGGGGCATGAGGATTATCAGATACTTGGCACGACAAAAATTCATTTTGATGACCGTGAAGAGGTGAGGCGGGCGTTAGCTCAGGCCTGTGCGGCACCCATTGCTGGAGACCGGACCCATGTTTGATCTTGAACGGATCGTGCGCATTGTCGGTGGGGAGTTCTGTGGTCGCAAGGTGAATTGCGAACTGACCGGGGTGTCTACCGATAGCCGAAACATGGTACCGGGAGCTCTGTTTGTTCCGTTGCGGGGCGGGCGATTTGATGGTCATGATTATCTCAGTCAAGCGGTTAAGAATGGCGCCGCTGCCTGCTTAAGTGAAGAGATTGTGGAGGGATTAAATGTGCCGGTGGTAAGGGTGGCCGATACCTTGCGCGCCCTGGGCGATATTGCCGCGGCCCATCGTTTTCAACTGCAGGGACCGCTGATTGCCATAACCGGTTCCGCCGGCAAAACTACGACCAAGGAAATGCTGGCCGGTATTTTGACGCAGGTTGCTCCAGGGCTTAAGACCTTCGGCAATTTCAACAACCTGATCGGTCTGCCGCTGACCCTGTTGCGGATTGAGAAAACCCATCAATGGGCGGTCATTGAAATGGGTACCAGCGCTTTGGGTGAGATTGAACGCCTGACCGAGATCGCTCAGCCGACGATCGGAGTGATCACCAATATCGGAGAGGCTCACCTTGAAACCCTGCATGGTCTTGATGGGGTTTCACGCGCCAAAGGGGAGCTCTACGCCGGGCTCAAAGGTGGAACGGCAATTATTAATCTCGATGATGAACGGGTTGCGCAGTTGCCCGTTGCTAATGGGGTTAAAAAGCGGACTTATGGCCTCAACGCTCGGGCCGATGTGCGCGGCGAACATATCGTTGTTGAACCGGGTGCCGTTTGTTTTGAGCTTTTGATCGCTGATCATCGTCGTTCGATTCGGTTGCCGGTGCCTGGTGTTCATAACGTTCACAATGCCCTGGCTGCCGCCGCTGCAGCTCTTGAGCTTGATGTTTCATTAGAACATGTCGTACACGGACTGGAAGAGTTTATTCCGGTTCAGGGGCGGATGAATCTCTTTCCCCTGGCAAGCGGCGGTATGCTGCTTGACGACAGTTATAACTCAAATCCCTTGTCAGCACGTTCCGCCCTCGATGCACTAAATGCGCTCAAGGGGCAGGGCAGGAAAATCGCCATTCTCGGGGACATGCTCGAACTGGGAGAGGACGCTTTACTGTTACATCAGGCTCTGGGGAAGCGGGTGGGGCAGGTGGCCGATGTGCTGGTCGCGGTCGGCCAATATGGTGAGCAATTGGCGAGCGGGGCTCTCAAGGCAGGGATGCGCAAAGAGCAGATCTACAAAGTTGCCCATGTCGACGAAGCGATTGAATTGGTGAAGGATTGTCACCGTACCGGCGATCGCTTGCTGGTAAAGGGATCACGTGGCGTGCAGCTCGATCGTCTGGTGCAGGAACTCAAGTTGGCGGGGCCAGATTCCGCGCAAAGGAAGGGTTGACCGATGCTGTATCATTTGCTCTATCCATTGCATACGGATTTCTCGGCTCTCTATGTGTTTCGCTATATCACCTTCAGGACAATCTACGCGACCATTACTGCGTTGATGATCTCGTTTATGCTTGGCCCCTGGCTTATAGCCACTTTGCAACGCATGCAAGTCGGCCAGACAATCCGCAAGGTCGGTCCGGAATCGCATTTTGTCAAGGAGGGGACACCGACTATGGGCGGTGCCCTGATTCTGGTTGCTATCATCCTGCCGACGTTGTTGTGGGCCGATCTGACTAACCTGTATATCTGGGTCTGTCTGTTGGTTACCAGCGGTTATGGTGTCATTGGTTTTATTGATGATTATCTCAAGGTGGTAAGAAAGAACAGTGACGGGATCTCGGCACGGCAAAAAATGTTCTGGCAACTGTTAATCGCAGCGGTGGCAGCGATGCTGCTCTACTTCAGCGGTATGGTGGAAACCCATTTGAGTGTGCCGTTTTTTAAAAATATCAGTCCTGATCTGGGTGTTTTTTACATCCCCTTTGCCATGCTGGTAATGGTTGGGGCCAGTAACGCAGTAAACTTGACTGATGGTCTCGACGGATTGGCCATCGGCCCGATGATCATTGCCTCAGGCACCTTCTTGCTTCTGGCTTACGTCGCCGGGCACGTGAACCTGGCCGGATATCTTCAGATCACCAGTGTCCCGGGGGCGGGGGAATTGTCGATTTTGTGTGGAGCCATGGTCGGTGCAGGGCTGGGTTTTTTGTGGTTTAACACCTATCCGGCGCAGGTTTTTATGGGAGATGTCGGCAGCTTGTCTTTGGGTGGTGCTCTGGGATCAATCGCAATCATCACCAAAAATGAATTTGCCCTGGTGATTGTTGGTGGAATTTTTGTCATTGAAGCTCTTTCGGTCATTGTTCAAGTGGTGTCCTTCCGCTATTGGGGGCGTCGAGTCTTCCGTATGGCACCGATCCATCACCATTTTGAACTCAAAGGCTGGCCGGAACCCAAGATAATTGTGCGTTTTTGGATTATCAGCATCATTCTGGCACTGATTGCTTTATCGACATTGAAATTACGATGAAAACAAACTATCAGCAACAGCGAGTAATTGTGGTCGGCGCCGGCCTGAGTGGTCAGGCGCTGGTGCGCTTTTTTGTCGCTCGCGGCGCTGATGTGGTGCTATCAGACCAACGAACCCGGGAGCAACTGGGTGGCCTGCATGAGTTGGCAGGTTTGCGGGTTCACTTTGATCTGGGCGGACACGATCCGACACTGTTTGCCAATGCCGATCTGGTTGCTGTCAGTCCCGGAGTGCCGTTAACCAATGAGGCGCTGCAACAAGCCATCAACTGTGGCGTGCCGGTGTGGGGCGAGGTCGAGATTGCCTCCCGTGAGATTTGCTCAGTAATCATCGCAGTGACCGGCACCAATGGTAAGTCGACCACTACCAGTCTTCTGGGCGAGGTGATGCAGGTCTGGGGTAAAGGTGTTTTCGTCGGTGGCAATCTAGGAACTCCATTTGTTGCTGCCGCCTTGTGTGAACAAGATGTTGCGGTTATCGAGCTATCGTCCTTTCAACTCGAAACGATCGACACTTTTCATCCGCATATCGCCTTGCTGTTGAATTTAAGTGCTGATCACCTGGACCGTTATCTGGATCTGCAAAGCTACTTTGCTGCCAAGCGCAATATGTTCAGTAACATGACAGTTACTGATCGGGCAGTTCTCAATGCCGATGATCAGGACGTTGTTGCGCTCTGTAATGATATTCGGGCAACCAAGGTGTGGTTCTCTGCTGCTGGTAAGCAGGTTGCCGGGCTGATACGGCAAGGGCATCAGCTGCACTGGAACTGGCAGGGCGCACAGGAAACTTTTGATTTGTCGCTGTTACGGCTGACCGGTGAGCATAATATCGAAAATGCGATGGCCGCGTTAACGGCTGCGTTGCTGTACGGTTGCCCCGGGGAATTAGCCTGGAGAGCGATCTGCAACTTTGGCGGTCTCCCCCATCGCATGCAACAGGTACGTATTCTGGCAGGAGTAAGCTGGTACAACGATTCAAAGGGAACCAACGTTGGCAGCGTGCTTAAAAGCCTGGCCGGGCTTTCCTGGCCGGTGACCCTGATTGCCGGCGGCAAGGACAAAGGCGGTGATTATTCATCACTACGGCCACTTCTTGAACAAAAGGTCAAGCATCTGATTCTGATCGGCGAAGCGCGCCGGAAGATGAGTGCCCAGCTGGCTGGAAGCAGTGATATCCACTGTGTGGAAAGTCTTAAGGAGGCAGTGGATACGGCTCATCGATTGACTCCTGGTGGTGGGGCGGTGTTGTTGTCTCCGGCCTGTTCGAGTTTTGACATGTTTGCCAATTATGAACAACGGGGAGATGCCTTTGCCTTGTTGGTAAAGGCGTTGCCCGACCCAGGAGCGACCCGATGACTCTGCAGCGCAATATTGATACGAGCATGCTGTTGATGACGGTGGCGTTGACCTGTATCGGTGTTGTTATGGTCTATTCATCCTCGGCGATTATGGCAACGGAGCGCTTTGGAGATGGGTTCTATTTTCTTAAGCGACAGGCGGTATATACCCTTGTCGGATTTGTTGTGCTTTGTCTGGCAACCTATTTCAATTATGAAAACTGGCGTAAGTTGGCGGTTATCAGTCTGTTGATCAGTATTGGCCTGCTGGCACTGTTACTGGTTCCCGGTTTCGGTGTCAAGGTCGGTGGTGCGGTGCGTTGGTTACGCCTGCCGGGGATGACCTTGCAACCGGCCGAACTGGTCAAGTTGACCCTCGTACTTTACCTCGCCCATTCCCTGACTCGCAAAAAGGAGAAGGTCAGATCCCTGACCAAGGGGTATCTTCCCTATATGATTGTTCTTGGAGTGTTGCTGTTTTTATTGCTCCAGCAGCCTGATCTAGGGAGTTCAATGATTGTCGCCGGGGTAGCTCTGGTGATGCTCATCGTTGCTGGTGTGCGCTGGTTGTACATTCTACCGACAATCCTGATGTCGTTACCGGTGCTCTATTACCTGGTAATGACTTCCGATTACCGACGCCGGCGGATTATGGCATTTCTCGACCCCTGGACTGACCCCTACGACAGTGGCTTCCAGATTATTCAGAGCATGGTCGCATTTGGCAAGGGAGGGGTGACTGGCGAGGGGCTTGGAGTGGGTCAGCAAAAGCTCTTTTATTTGCCTGAGGCACACACCGATTTTATCTTTTCGGTCATCGGTGAAGAGTTAGGGATGGTTGGTGTGCTGGTGGTTGCTGCGCTGTTTTTATTGCTGGTGCTCAGTGGTATCCGCATTGCTCTGCAGTGCCAGGAGCCGTTTGGCAGAAACCTGGCTTTTGGTTTAAGCCTGCTGATCGGACTTGAGGCTTTTGTCAATATGTCGGTGTGTATGGGCCTGCTACCAACAAAAGGCTTGACGTTGCCTTTTATCTCCTATGGCGGAACCAGCTTGATGACCAGCCTGTTAGCAGTAGGGATTCTGTTGAATATTTCCAGTCACCAGCGGAGGCCGTCATGAGACTGTTGTTGGCTGGTGGTGGAACCGGTGGGCATTTGTTCCCGGCAGTGGCTCTGGGGCAATTGTTAATGAAGGAGGTTGCGGGGGCACAGATTTTGTTTGTTGGCACCAGGCGGGGCATTGAATACCGTCTGTTGCCGCAACTGCAACTGCCGTTGGAACTGGTTGATATGGTGGGAGTTGTCGGTCGTGGCTGGCCGGGTAGATTGGAGTTAATACCCAAGTTGACGCGAAGTTTGCTTCAGGCCCAGCGCATATTGCGCAGATTCAAGCCCGATCTGGTTGTGGGTTTTGGGGGGTATGCGTCGGTACCGGTGTTGATGGCGGCAAAAATACTGCATATCCCATATCTGGTTCATGAGCAGAATGCCGTTCCAGGAGTCAGTAATAAGCTTCTTGCCAGGGGGGCTGCGCGGATCTGTGTGTCTTATCCCGACACCCTGACGTGTTTTCCGCGCAGCAGAACAATATTGACTGGAAACCCTTTGCGTCAGGGTTTTGATCAAATATCGGAAGAGTTACCGGTGCCGGGGCAGGTGTTGGTGTTTGGTGGCAGTCGCGGCGCCCGTGCCCTCAATGTGGCGCTGGTGGCCTGTTTGCCGGAACTGCTGCATTGGACTGTGCCGCCGCAAATTCTCCACCAGACGGGGGAGGATGACTATGCCATGGTTAGTGAGGCCTATGCGGCAATGGATTATCCAACAGCGACAGTTGTTCCTTTTATTGATGATATGGCCACCGCCTATGCCAATTCAGCGCTGGTTATATGTCGCGCCGGCGCGACAACCCTGGCGGAGCTGACGGTATGTGGACGTCCGGCTATTCTGATTCCTTTCCCCCACGCCACTGGTGATCACCAGAATGCCAATGCCAGGGCCCTCGAGCAGGAAGGGGCAGCGGTTGTGTTGCAGCAGCAGGATCTCACCCCACTGCGTCTGGCAACTGAACTACGAATTCTACTCGCTGATCGCCAACAGTTGCAATTGATGGCGATGCGAGTCCGTTCTCTGGCACGCCCGGATGCCGCCCGGAAAATTCTGGCTGAGTGCCGCAGTCTTGTTCCTTTTTTATCATCAGCGGAGGTGCATTGATGTATGGACGTATCCGCAAAATACACTTTGTTGGTATCGGCGGTATCGGCATGAGCGGCATCGCTGAGTTATTGCTGAACCTGGGATACCGGGTGTCGGGGTCGGATCTTCGTGACAGTGACACAACCCGCCGTTTGGAAAGTCTTGGTGGAGAGATTGTTGTCGGCCATTGCGCCGAGAATCTGATCGAAGTCGATGTGGTGGTGACTTCAACTGCGGTCAAGGTCGACAACCCTGAAGTTGTTGAGGCGCACCGTCGGCATATTGCCGTCATTCCGCGAGCTGAAATGCTGGCAGAGTTGATGCGCATGAAGTACGGCATCGCCATCGCCGGTACCCATGGCAAGACCACAACCACCAGCATGACATCGGTGGTGCTGCACCATGCCGGAATTGATCCGACAGCTGTCATCGGTGGCAAGCTCGATGCCTTTGGCTCCAACGCGAAGCTCGGACGTGGCAAATTCCTGGTTGCCGAAGCTGATGAGTCGGATGGATCCTTTATGTTGCTGTCACCGACGATTGCGGTAGTGACCAATATTGACCTTGATCATCTTGATTATTATGCGGGTATAGACGAGATCAAACAGATATTCGTTGATTTTATCAATAAGGTGCCCTTTTACGGACGCGCGATTCTGTGTCTGGAAGATCGTAACATTCAGGCCATTTTGCCTGACGTGAAGAAGCGTATTTCGACCTATGGGTTCAACAGTCAGGCCGATTTCTATGCCCAGGATATTAAACATCGTCAGGGGCGGACAAGCTTTGTCGCATTTTATCAGGGGCAGGAGTTGGGGCCGATCTCTTTTGCCATGCCCGGGCGTCATAATGTTCTTAACGCCCTGGCGGTGGTGGCAGTAGCCCATGAACTTGAGATTCCGTTCAGCGCCATTACCGGTGGTTTTCGTCACTTTGGCGGGTTGCAGCGTCGTTTTGAGGTGCGCCATCAGATCGACGACATCATGATTATTGATGATTATGGTCATCACCCTGAGGAGATCAAGGCAACCCTGCTGGCGGCAAAAAGTGGTTGGGGAAAGCGTGTGGTCGCGGTGTTTCAGCCCCACCGTTATAGTCGAACAGAGGCCCTGTTTAGTGATTTTCTGACCGCTTTTTATGATGCTGATGTGTTGATCGTCACCGATGTTTATGCTGCCGGCGAGCAGCCGCGCGAAGGAGCGAGCAGCGAGGCTCTGGTGGCAGGAATTGTCGATCATGGCCATAAGGCGGTTGACTATTGTGAAACCCTTGAGCAGGCGGCTAAGAGGGTCGTCGAGCTGGTACAGCCGGGGGATATGGTGATTTCCCTGGGTGCGGGCAATGTCAACCAGATCTGTGATCTGGTGGCGGCAGCTTTGCAACCTGCTGAGGCTAAATGATGAAGTGCTGGACGCGAGAAGAAATGCAGCAAAAGAAAATCGGGGTATTGGCCGGTGGCCGGTCGGCCGAACGGGAGGTTTCCTTGCGTACCGGCGAGGCAGCTTTGAGCGCACTGTTGTCGCGTGGATACAGTGCGGTGCTGATAGATCCCGATACCTGCCTGCCTCAGCAATTGCAAGATGTCGGTATCGATGTTGCTTTTATTGCCCTGCACGGTCAGGGTGGTGAAGATGGTACAGTGCAGGGGTTGCTCGAGGTCATGCGGATACCCTACAGCGGCAGTGGTGTGCGGGCTTCTAGTATAGCCATGGACAAGATTGTTACCAAGCAGCTGCTTCTTTATCACGGGCTGCCAACACCTGGGTTCGATTATGTCAAGCCGGGGGAGGGGCCCAGTGACCTGATCAGCCGTTGCCGGCAATTGCCGGTGGTGGTCAAACCCTCCTGCGAGGGGTCGACAGTCGGGATCAGTGTTGCGCGTAATCGGCAAGAATTAGAAGCGGGTCTTAGGGTAGCAGCCAAGCTTAATGGAACCTTGATGGTGGAGGACTATATCGTTGGTGACGAACTGACGGTGTCGGTGGTGAATGGGCGGCCACTACCCGTTATTCAGATTGTTCCGCAGGGAGGTTTTTACGATTATCAGGCCAAATACGCCAGCACAGCAACCCGTTATCTGGTGCCGGCACCATTACCCCCTGAAGTATCTGAACAGGTACAAGATGCTGCGCTGAGTGCTTGTCGTGCCCTGGGTTGTCGCGGTGCTGCGCGGGTTGATTTTATGATGGCTAAGGATAGTTTTTATTGCATCGAGGTAAATACTATTCCGGGGATGACAGCAACCAGTCTGTTGCCCAAGGCTGCCGCTGCCGCCGGTATTGGTTTTGAAGAGCTGGTAGAGATGATTCTGTTTGATGTGGATCTGGTGAAATAGGGCATTCATGCGCGATTTGAAAAGACAAAGCACCGAAAAAAAGGTGCGCAATAATCGCCGTAAAAAGCAGAAAAAGCCGTTAAATCTGCGATATCTGCTGCATCGCTGTTTGCGTGTCGGGGTTGGTGTTTTCAGTGTCGCTCTGGTCGTTGCCGGAAGTTTTTTTCTGGTGCAGATTCTCCTGTCATCAGATCAATTTCGTATCGACACGATTCGTGTAGAAGGCAATCAGCGCCTGTCTGAACAAACGCTGGTGGCTCTTTCAGACGTGCAGGAGGGCGTTTCAACATTCAGTCTGGATCTTGATTTGATCGGGCGCAAGGTGGCCGAAAACCCATGGGTCAGGGAGGCACGAATTCAACGGATTTTTCCGCGCCAGGTCAGTATCCGCATTGTTGAGCGGGAACCGTTAGCGATTGTCAACCTGGGATATCTCTATTATCTGGATGCGAACGGGGCAGTTTTCAAGTTGCTCGATGGGAATGACAGTCTTGATTATCCGGTGATTACCGGTTTTGATGCGGCTCAGCTTGAGTTGGGGCAGTATAAAGATCGTGCCCAGCTCCTCAAGGTCGTCGAGCTGATTGAAGAGCTGGAGTCGCGTTCGCAGTTTAGCTTGCATAATGTCTCGGAAGTCCACAATGAGGCCGGTGGAGGATTGTCTGTCTACACCCTGGAGGGTGGCGTGAGGATCCGGCTGGGGAACGACAAGTATCATGAAAAGCTGGATCGTCTCGAGCGTATTTATGCGCTGCTGAAACCAAAAATGAAGATGCTCGATTATATCGATTTAAACGTTGATGAGAAGGTAATCGTACGAATTGAACGGTCGCTTAAAACGACCAAAAGCTGATACCAAGGGGGTGTCATGAGTAAAAAAAGTGATAATTTAATCGTTGGGCTGGATATTGGAACCACGAAAATATGCTGTATTGTCGGCCATATGGCAGAGGATGGTCTGGAAGTTGTCGGAATTGGCACCAGCCCGTCGCGAGGAATGCGCAAAGGGGTGGTGATCAATATTGAGTCTACCGTTGCCGCTATCCGCAAAGCCATTCGTGAAGCGGAGCTGATGGCCGGATGCGAAATTAAATCAGTTTTTACCGGAATTGCCGGTGGCCACATTCGCGGCATGAATTCGCAGGGGGTCATTGCTATTAAAAACCGCGAGGTGACCAGCGAAGATCTGCAGCGGGTCATCGATGCCGCCAAGGCTATCGCTATTCCCATGGATCGTGAGGTGCTGCACATCCTGCCGCAGGAGTTCATTATCGACGATCAGGATGGCATCCGGGAACCGTTGGGAATGAGTGGCGTTCGTCTGGAAGCCAAGGTGCATATTGTTACCGGAGCTGTCGCCAGTGCCCAGAATATTATCAAAAGCTGTAATAGAGCCGGTGTTGATGTTGCCGATATTGTTCTTGAGCAGCTTGCCAGCAGTGAGGCGGTACTCTCTGCGGATGAAAAAGAGTTGGGTGTTGCGTTGGTAGATATTGGCGGCGGCACCGCCGACATCGCAATTTATTCTGATGGGGCAATCAAGCATACATCCGTGTTGTCGATTGGCGGCGATCATCTGAGTAACGATATTGCCGTCGGTTTGCGCACTCCTATGGCCGAAGCAGAGAAAATAAAAAAAGCTTACGGTTGTTGTCTGACTTCCATGGTTGGCAAGGATGAAACAATTGAGGTTCCCTCAGTTGGTGGGCGTGAACCGCGGATTTTGTCACGACAATTGTTGGCAGAAATTCTGGAACCACGGGTCGAAGAGATGTTTTCTTTGATTAATCGCGAAATTATCAAGAGCGGATACGATGAGCTGATTGCTTCCGGCGTAGTTATTACCGGTGGAACGGCTATTTTGCCCGGTATGCCGGAATTGGCTGAACAGATATTCAACCTGCCGGTACGGCGCGGTACACCTGTCGATATCGGCGGCCTGATTGATGTTGTCAATTCACCAATTTACGCCTCAGGGGTGGGGTTAGTTAAGTACGGTAGTATGAACAGCCAGTCACAGAAATTCAAGGTTGGTGAAGATAACATGTTTGAGCGGGTGTCAAAGCGGATGAAAGAGATGTTCAGTGACTTCTTTTGATAAATAATTATATAATAATTACTTGTAAAATATACTAAGTTTTGGTAACTTAAGTAAAGTTATATAACCAGCTTCTGTGATCGCGGAGTGAATGGGAGCGCAACGACAGGGAGGCAGTCATGCCTATGCAAGAGGGAGTTATGTTTCAGTTTGAGGAAAACCTGGATCAGGCAGCTAAAATCAAAGTGATTGGCGTTGGTGGCGGTGGTGGTAATGCGATTAACACCATGATCCGTAATCATGTTGAAGGTGTCGATTTTCTGGTTGCCAATACCGATGCCCAGGCCCTGCGCCGTAGCGAGGCACCAATGAAGATTCAGCTCGGCGGCAATCTGACCAAAGGTCTTGGCGCCGGAGCAAATCCGGAAATTGGCCGTCAGGCCGCTGAAGAAGACGTCAAGCGTCTGGTCGAGCTCTTTACCGGTGCCGATATGATTTTTATAGCTGCCGGGATGGGCGGAGGTACCGGTACCGGTGCTGCACCCATTATTGCCAAGGCAGCAAAGGAAGCAGGAGCCTTGACCGTTGGCGTGGTGACCAGGCCCTTCACCCGTGAAGGTAAGCAGCGCATGGCCAGAGCTGACGCGGGCATTACTGCATTGCGCGAGGTTGTCGATTCGTTGGTCGTAGTGCCAAATGACCGTCTGCTCGGTTTAGCCGGAAAAAATATGAGTATTCTTGACGCGTTCAAGCCGGCTGACGATGTACTGCGCCAGGCTGTGCAAGGGATCTCCGATCTGATAATTACCGAAGGGATGATCAACGTTGACTTCGCCGATGTGCGAACCGTCATGAGTAACCGAGGTATGGCAATGATGGGAATTGGCATCGCAGAAGGAGAGCGTCGCGCCGCCGAAGCTGCTTACAGTGCTATCAGTAGCCCATTGCTTGAGGAAGTGGATATCTCCGGGGCGATGGGTGTTCTGGTCAACATTTCCGGCTCATCAAGCATGACGATGGAAGAGTTTGAAGAGGCTTCAACAATCATCCACGAGAAAGTCCATGAGGATGCCAATATCATTGTCGGCCTGGTCATTGATGAGAGTTTAGGGGAAAAGATCAAGATTACTGCTATTGCTACCGGTTTTGGCGAGCAGTTTGAAGTCAAAGACAAGAACAACAGTTCTGAAAAAACGGAAGTGGAGCGCACGCCCTATGTGCCACAGGTAGCTCGAAACAAGCGTGAACTTGACGTGCCAACTCACATCCGCAATCAACAAAATGAACTCTATGGCCGCCGTAGTCGAGAACTTCCGAGTCAGAATCGTGATCTGTTTGTTGATGATGAACAGTTTGATATTCCGACGTTTCTACGCCGCCGGGTTGATTAATCCTTCATCTCTCACTGTTCCGGTTTGAGTTTGTGTCCAACCGATGACATTGGTGATGAACGAATGTGACAGGCCTTTTTGTCCACATGGTGACAGACACCCTTGTCACAGGATCCCAGCCCTGTGCTGAACCTATCCTGTAGTTATTGATGTGATGTATGCCGGTTCTCCGCCCGGCGGATGTACAGCGTTTCTGTACCTTGTAATGTATCCCGACGACTCCCTCGTCCAGGGCCATCTTGTATGGCCCTTTTTTTCTTTGTGCTGATCATTTTCGTGTATAACTGCAGTTATGGCTAATAAAGTCCTTTCACCTAATCAACTGCATCGTAACGAGGAATTCGGTACCTGCTATCATTCCTGGAATGAGGGGCGTTATCGTATTGCCCTGATTTACCCTAATGGTTATCAGCAGGGGATGGGCAACCTCGGTTTTCAGACAGTTTATCATCTCATCAATGAGCGGGAAGATTGCCTCTGTGAACGGTTTTTTTTGCCGGAACTATCATCTGGTCAAGGGGTGAAATCCCTGCTATCCGTTGAATCCGATCACCCTTTGCGGGACTTTGATCTGATTGCCCTGTCTATCTCGTTTGAAAATGACTATCTGCATCTGCCCGCTATTTTTGCCGCCGGCAATATCCCTATGTTTGCCCGGCAACGCAGCGATGATGATCCTCTGGTATTATTTGGCGGTGTTTGCGCCTTCATCAATCCTGAACCTTTTGCTGAGATGGCTGATTTGATTGCTGTTGGTGAAGCTGAGCCGATTCTGTCATTGCTCCTTGATGGCCTGCGCAATGACCATCAGCAAGCATCTGTGCAGCGCAATGAACTGTTGCTCGCCCTGGCACAGTTGCCTGGTGTCTATGTGCCGCGCTTTTATCAACCGTCTTATACTGAAGCCGGCATCACCTATCAGTGCAGCGAGGCAGTACCAAAAAACATCAAACGTCAATATCTTCATGATCTTGACAGTTCTGCCAGTCGTACCTTCATTCAATCCAATGCTGCCGAGTTTGGTCACATGTCGCTGGTTGAGGTGTCACGGGGCTGTACACGGGGTTGTCGATTTTGTGCAGCGGGTTTCGTTTACTTGCCACCGCGCGAGCGTAGTTTGGATAACCTGTTGCAACAATCTGACGAAGGACTGTGTCAGCGTAACCGGATCGGACTGGTTGCTGCAGCAATTGCCGACTATTCACAAGTCGTGCCGCTGCAGAAGGGGATTATCGCACGTGGTGGCGATATTTCCGTATCCAGTTTACGACTGGATGCGATCGATGCCGAGGCCGTTGCCCTGCTTACCCAGGCAGGCCACAATAGTGTCGCCATTGCCCCGGAAGCCGGCAGTCAACGGATGCGTGATATCATTAACAAAGGTTTAAGTGAAGAACAGATTCTCTCGGCGGTGCACATGCTGGCGGATGGCGGTATCAGACATCTTAAATTGTATTTTTTAATTGGTTTGCCGTTTGAGGAGATGGCCGATATCGAAGCGATCGTTGCGCTGGTGCAAAAGGTTTCAGCCATACGTCAGGCAGGTGGTAAAGCCAGGGGGCATATCGGAAATTTGACCGTCAGTGTTAACCCTTTCATACCCAAGCCCTTTACCCCATTTCAGTGGGCCGGGATGGAGGGGGAAAAGTTATTAAAGAAAAAAGGCCGTTTACTGCAGTCAGCGTGCAGCCGGATTCCCAACACTCGCTATCTGATGGAGTCGGTGCGTCTGTCGATTCTCCAGGCCTTTCTGTCTCGTGGCGACCGTCGTATTTCCGTCATGTTGCCGGAATTAGCCAAGGGGGCGAATTTAAGGCAGATTTGTTCCACTGCCGGATTTCCGCTGATTGATGAGTTAACACGAGAACGCAGGCAGGATGAATCCTTCGCCTGGGAGATTATCGATTCCGGGGTACAGCGCGGTTATTTATGGCGTGAATATCAACGTGCTGCACAGCAGCATTTGACCCCTCCCTGCGTGCCTGGCTGCTGTCGCTGCGGCGTTTGTAACTGATTTGAATTAAAAAACCCCTGTACACCACCTACCACGGAGGCGCTGAGACACGGAGAAATTCATCATAACCCTGGGGTTCTCTGTATCTCTGTGCCTCTAGTGAGCGGAGCGAACGGGTGGTGAAAACTGTTGGTTTTTACAGCAAGCGAAGATAATCGCATGAACGTTTTTTACGGGGTGATGCCACGTTTCTTTAGCTCCAGGCGAACCCGGTTACGGTGGGCACGCAGATCTGCGGCTGTCTCGGGCTGGCCGACCGGTGTACTGACTCCGACTCCGGCACCAACTGAACTCCTTCCACCAAAGCTGCCTAATCCCAGACCAAAACTGACAGCCGGGGACGAGCGGCGCTGTTCCGCTAACCTGATTTGATCCTCAACCTCATAATAATGCAATAATAGACTATCATTGCCCACGGACTGAAAATCGGTTGTCAACAGCTCCTGGGTTCTGGACGCGTGGGTTGAACAACCGGCGAAGACGATCAACAGAATCAGATACAATCCAGTAAGTATCAGGCGTTTATGTAACGAATGACGCGTTGAACAGAGCCTGGGAGAGAGCATCCTGTGACCTCCTTACCTCTTGTCAATAGGCTTTCAGATACTGTAAAAACACCGATTAAATCAGCTGTTGCCTACTACTTGAAGCGGTAAACCCGGAGTCACCTCGCCGCCGGTTAGTACCTTGGCAAAAATACCCTCCTTGGGCATGACGCAATCACCGGCCTGATGATAAATAGCGCAGCGGGTGTGGCACTCCTTACCGATCTGGGTGACCTCAAGCAGCACTTCGCCGATCTGTAGCTGACAGCCGATAGGCAGCGCAGGCAGATCTATGCCACGGGTGGTGAGATTCTCAGCGAAATCGCCGTTATCGACATCGAGTCCCATGGCACGCATTTTATCGATACTTTCTTTCGCCAGCAAACTGATCTGGCGATGCCAGTCACCGGCATGGGCATCATTGACGATGCCATGATTTTCACGCAACAGAACCTTCTCAACGGGTGTTTTGCGCTCACCTTTGGCAGCGCTGATGCAAACCGCAACAATCTCACCTATCATGAACTATCCTCCTATGCTGGCCATGGAAAAGGGGGTGGTCGAATCGGGATCTGTGCCGAGGCGGTGATGCTCGGGCTTACCACAGATAACTTTTTTCAAGGTGTCGATCAGTTCGTTTTGCTGACGAACGCCAAGCAGGGGACGCAGCTCCACAGCCTCATTCGACATCAGGCAACTTTTGGCTTGTCCCATTGATGTCACTCTGATGCGATTGCAGGAACCGCAAAAATGTTCACTCATGGGGGTGATAATACCAAGGGTGCCGGCGGCTCCGGCAATCCGGTATGGGCGCGCCGGGCCACAGAAATGATCCGTTGTAAGGTGTTCAAGCTGAAAATGGCTGTTTAACAGATCAAGGATATCAGCGCCGCTGATGATCCTTTGTTGCCACTGTTCTTCACGAATGGTCGGCATGTATTCGATGTAGCGTACCGACCAGGGTTTATCAATCGACAGGGCGGCAAAATCGAGCAGCTCGTGGTCGTTCACCCCGTGCATGGCCACCATGTTGAGCTTGATTTTCATGCCGACCTGTTCGGCTTTGTCGATACCGTCCATGACGCGCATGAGGTCACCTCCACGAGTAATTTCCTTAAAGGTAACAGGGTTCAGAGAGTCGAGACTGATGTTGAGCCGTTTGACCCCTGCAGAACTCAGTGCCCGAGCATAGTCCGCCAGTAAAATTCCATTGGTTGTTAACGCAATTTCTTCAATCCCCTCAAGGGCCGCAAGTTGCTCTAAAAAGCCGATAACCCCTTTGCGTACCAGTGGCTCTCCGCCGGTGACACGCACCTTGCGAATACCCAGGGTGCTGGCAGCGGCAACAATCCGGAGCATTTCTCCATAGCTCAAGATGTCTTCATGATGCTGTGGTTCGACTCCTGTAGCCGGCATGCAGTAGTGGCAGCGCAGATTACAACGGTCAGTAATTGATAACCGCAGATAATTGATGTTACGTCCGAAGTTATCCTTCATGGCGTTCTGAGCTTGATTCAGGTTTTTCTTTGTCATCAAGGTCAGTAAGGCCAAGCTCCTGGGCGTCATTGACACCTTTTTTGAAATTACGTATTCCTTTGCCAAGGGCTTCCCCCACCTGGGGAAGTTTACCTGCACCAAAAATGACCATGACCAGTACCAGAATAATCAGCAGTTCTTGTGTTCCCAGTCCAAACATAGGTGCTCCTTTAATTGTTAGAGGGGTTCTGCCCCAGGGGCAGGTTTAACATGATGATGTCAATGCTGTCTCCTGCCTCCAGGGCAGGGGAGTCAATAGGGAGAGGAAACAACGCCTGTGCTCCCACAGCGCTACGGTTTTGCCCAGAACCCTGACGTTGTGATGGATCAAATTGCAATTCGCCATCGACAATGAACAGGTTGCCCCAGAGAAAATGTAAACGCTTCCCACCTGCTTTAAGCGGTACGGCCAATTTGACCTTGAGGGTCGGTGCAAAGGGTTGGGAGTGTCCGGCAAGCATCCGCAAGGCAGGACGTGCATACAGCTGATAGGTGGCAGCAGAGGCGGCCGGATTGCCGGGCAAGCCGAATACCGGTTGCCCGGCAATGGTGCCGAACAGGGTAGGTTTGCCCGGCTTGGTCGCCACCTGCCAGAAGATTTTTTTTAAACCTATCTCGATCAGGGTTGGCTGTACCAGATCACGATCACCAACGGAAACGCCGCCGGTGGTAATCAGCATGTCAGCATTCAGTCCTTTGCGCAAGCAGGCTTCGAGTTTCCCCGGCTGATCCTTGGCGATGCCGAGCTGGATCGGGAAAAACCCGTCCTGACGTAAGCAAGCCGCGAGCAGGTGAGCATTGGAGTTGATAATTTTGCCGTTGTCAGGGGTTTCACCCAGCTCCACCAGTTCATCACCGGTAGATAGAATCGCTACTCGTGGAGCCGGAAAAACGCAAACGTCGGTAATGCCGGCTGACGCCAGCATGCCGATTGCTGCGGGGTCAAGCTGTTGGCCCCGGCAAAGGATTTTTTCGCCAGCCTTGAGTTCTTCACCCTGGTAACGGACATTGGTGCCGCGCTCAAGTCGCTTGTGCAGGCGGACCCGGTTATCGCTGATCTGTTCGGTATCTTCAATCGGCACGACAGTATCAACACCTTTGGGCAGCGGTGCTCCGGTCATGATGCGTATCGCTTCGCCGCTGTTAACAAATGCGGAAAAATGATCACCGGCGGGAAGAAAACCAATTGTTGTGAGGAAACCATCACCCAGCCCGGCGTGGGCAAAAGCGTAACCATCCATAGCTGAATTATCGGCCGGAGGTAGTTCCAGCAGGGAAAAAACATCTTCCGCCAACACCCTGTCCAGACCCTCAGCAAGGGGAACGCGCACCGCAGCTAATGGTTTGATGGTTTGAAAAATATAATTGATGGCTTGCTGGTAATCTATCACCTTAATTCTCCTTGTTGAACGCTCCCCGACACGATCGGGTGTCAAAATCTATGCTTAACTGCTTGTTGCCCTTTTTCAGGAATTGAAAACCTGGTCAAACCTGTCATCGATGATCTGGTGTAGCCCCTTCTGGATATCATCGAAGTTTTTGAGCAGCTCTCGTGCTTGTGGGGTAATGATGGAGCGACCACCGCCACTTCCACCTTTTTCACATTCAACCAGGGGAATGCCGTGTTTTTCCATCTCCTGAACCTGACTCCATGCTTTGCGGTAGGAGATGCCAAGCTGCTGGGAGGCAGCATTGATCGAGCCGGTGGCAGCAATGGCCCGCAACAGGCGCAGACGGCCACCACCAAGAAACGGCCGGCCGTTCACTTCCAGCCAGATCTTGCTGCGGATGCGGATGTTGGTCATGACAGGTACCTCTTTTCGATCAGATCACAAAGACCGCTGGCATCGTTGATGTCGAACACCGGAACATCGAGCTCCAGGGGTTCATCAGAGGCCACTGCGAACAGAGTGGGGTCTTGTTGTTCACCGCGGCACAGCAGGGTGGCGCTGCGCTCGCGCCGATGGACTTCAATTTTCGGCATGGTGCTGCGTTTGAATCCTTCAGTCAGCACAATGTCGACATCCTGGCAGTAGGTCGCGATGGTTTCGCTGAGAACCGGCTCACTGTGTTGATTCTGTTTGACCATGGCAACCTTCGCCGGTGAGGTGATCAGCATGGTGTCGGCTCCGGCCTGGGTCAGTCGCCAGGAATCCTTTCCTTCGTGATCGATACTGAAACTGTGGGCGTCATGTTTGATTGCACCGATGCGATAACCGCGATTTTTCATTTCAGCGATCAGTTTTTCCAGCAGGGTGGTTTTGCCGGTTCCGCTTTTAGCAACGATAGAAACAACGGGTGGCGTCATGATACCTCCTTGCTGAGCTGTTCAATATCGAGCGGTGAGTTGAGGTTGACCAGGGCCGTTTGCCAGCCATCTGGTAACTCATCGTTATCGACAAAACGGGTGCGGATGCGATCGTAAAAATCATAAATACGAAAGTTACCCCCCTGCAGCATGTGTTCCATCACCGGCAGGCAATTTTTGTGGTAAAGAGCAAATACCGGCTCAAAACCTGCCGTTGTGCGCGGAACGACAGCATCCTGGTTGTGGCGATAGGGGAGCAGATGACGAATCAGGTTCGCGTCGGGTGCCGCCAGATCGCAAGGAATCACAAAGATCCAGGGAGTTTGCGCGGCGCTCAAGCCACCATGGATGCCACCCAGGGCGCTGCCGGGATACTCGTCAGCAAAGTACGGTACGGTCGCAGAGGCAAGATCGGGGCGATCGCCGGCAATTAATATTTGTGTAAAAACAGGTTCAAAAGCATCATGAGCACGTTCAAACAATGTGCGACCGGCCAGGGCAAGTGTGGCCTTGTCGCGCCCCATGCGCCGGCTGCGACCCCCGGCAAGAATCACTCCGGTGATGTCGCTATGGTCAGTTGATTGTTGGTTGTGCGAATTTTGCATAACGCTTGTCCAAAAAAACACACCCTAGGGCGTGGTGACGGTAATCGCCGATTGCTGACAGAATTCTACACAAAGGGTGCAAGCAGTACAACGGTCTTTCTTGATTTCCGGTTTGTTGCCACGAATATCCGGGGACGCCAGCGCGCCGGTCGGACAGATACCGACACAGGCCGTGCAGCCACGGCAATCGGACGTAAAGGACAGTTCCGGCAGAATCTTTGTATCGATCATTTCCCGCACGAAGGAAGATGTCTTGCCAAGCTGCAACAGAAGCTGTCGGGTCAGGGGTAAACTCTTTTTGCCATAGCTGCCTGAAGTCGTGTCGAGACGCAGACGATTGACCAGCGATACACCTGTTTGTCGTGAACGTCGATTGAGGAAGGTGAAAAACTCGCGGCGCGAACAGCTTTTTTCTTGGTAATCGAGCTGGGGTTCAGCTTCAATCACCTTAACAGCGCCGGGCAATTTCGCTGCCAGTTCAGTAACCTTCTGTACCGATTGCTGCAGCGGCGGAAGGATATGACTGTTTTCGCAGTCTGCGCAGGCTGACGTATTAAGGCGCAGCTCTTTGCCCAAAGCCAGTTGTAACACCAGCAGCAGTTGCGGATCAGCGAGTAATCCCAGACAGGGAACGCGCGCATGCCCCAAGGTCTGCGGGTTGAAGGCGCAGGCAAGCAAAGGCGCGTCGACTTCGTCGAGACGCTGGAGCAGGTCGCTAAAGGAAATTTGATTGCTGGTCAGCGCGTCGGTTGGACAGCCGGCAGTACAGAGCAGGCAGCCAGTGCATTTATCCTGATCCCAGTGCAAGCCGTTTTCCGTCCAGCTCAAGGCCCCCGTTGCACAGTCGGAAAAACAGTGACGACAACTGGAAATCGACAAGCGGTGGCGTAAACAGCGGCCACGTTCGATCCGCAGTGTGTCCTGAGGGGTGAGGAGTTTAAAGGCAGTGCTCTGCAGCATCATACTGACAACCTAGGCCGCTGTCTTCTGTGCGTTGATAAAGCGCTGGGTCAGATCGGCCAGGTGGCGGTAATAGTCAAATTGCGTATTATTGCGCAGTTTGCCGGCGAAATCACCAATCCAGCGACCGATGTGGTCGTCGATAAAGGCCTGGCGACGTTGTTGCCACTCCTTCTGATCTTCGCTGCGTTGTTCCGCTATGGCCAGAGACTCATTGTAGCAAAGCAGATAAAGGAATTCGAGTTCAGCGGCTATATGGTCGGGAACTTCCTTGAAATCTGTAGTTATAGCAAACTCGGCATCACGGTAACGAACGATGACATCCATAGTCGAGTTACCCATGAGGATTTTTGGTCCATCCAGGTAAACTGAGCCGTAAGGGTGTGCCAATAGCTCATCCGGGCCAATAAAAAGCTTGGCGAAGTCGACCAGCAAATCCTGATCTGGAGCGTTTTCAAGGCTGTTAGCCAGGGCATCGGCCAGGTCAGCTTGATCAGGCAGGCACAAATTAAGAGCGGTACGTAACTGACCGAATAGGTCCTCTTCCTGGAGCATTTTCTTGTCTGGTTCATAATAGCAGGCGGAAAGCAGGCGAAATACATCTGCTGTAGCAGCGGTTTTATCCATGAGGTCAGTAGCGGTCACAAATGTCTCCCGAAAAAGAAGTGTTAGTTGTGCAGGGTAAAAAAATGCCGCAGGCGCATCAATCTTCGCCCGCGGCACATTTTATTGGCAAGCTAATTACTTACGCATTGAATAATTGCGGATATAGTAAACATTGGGGCCAACACCTTTTTCATTGGCAGCCAAAAACTCACCTTTGTTATTTTTCAGGCGACGTCCACCGTACTGCTTGAGCAATTTGGCCGCATCGCTGTTGGGGTTATCCAGGTCCCCGGCGATTCGTGCCGTTGACGGACATACATCGGTGCAGTAGGGTTGCATGCCATTTTCAATACGATGGTCACAGAGAATGCACTTCTCTACGACACCATCTCCTCTGACACTATTGTAGTCAGGGTGATCGTATTTGGTGGCATGGGGTGGCGTTGCGCCGCCCTTTTTGGCAATCTCTGCTCCCGAGGTTGTGCAGCCTTTGATGATTTCCGTGTTGTCCTGGTAGGCAGCATGAATCACCTTGCCGAAATCATTAAAACTGATGACGCTGTACTGAGCATTATCACGCTCAATATCCATGGAGCTGTAAGGACAGGCGCTCTGACAGGCGCGACACCCGATACAACGTTCTTCATTGTGGATTGTCATTCCCTTGGCATTCTTGTGCATTGCCTTCGGGGTGACCGGGCAGGCAGAAACACAAGGTGCATCGGTGCAATGGTTGCACAGAACGGGCAAGGTTTGGTAGTTGACATTGGGGAAGGTTCCCGTGGCGCTGTGATGATAGTCGGCCCAGTTATAGGTCTGACCGTCAGCGCGATCGTCTGTATTGTTTTCGGTTTTGCACCCGAGACCACAGGCGCCACAACCGGTGCACTTGTGCAGGTCAATAACCATTCCGTATTTAGCCATGTATTTTTCTCCTATTTATAAAGTTATAAACTTGATCAGGCTTTTTCAATTCTGACACCAGTAAAACCACCGTTTCGGGCAGTCGAGCCACTCAAGCGATCATAGTCATCAGGCATAATCTCGTTAAAATTGGCTCCTCGTGGCACGGCATTGGCAAAGTCCTTGGCAGCGACGCGACCCATAGCGTGGTGGCCCTGACCGAAGCACTTGGCAGCGCATCCTGGACGGACACCTTCCCACAGCCGTGCTCTGACTTTCAGACTGCTGAGGACTGAGGTGACTTTGACCATGTCACCTTCGTTGATGCCGAGTCTGCGGGCGTCAGCCGGGTTGATTTGGATAACATCCTGCTCATTGACGTCGCCAGGGTCACAGGATTTAAACGTATACGACCAGGTGGTGTTGGCACTGCGACCTTCACGGTTATGGCGTGACTTCATATCGATCAGATCGAAGGGGTATGCCGAACGGCTTCCGTGGCGCTTAGGCGTTTCGTAGTGCGGTACAAAAGCCAGTTCTCCGCGTGCTTCATAGTTGGTGACAGTAAGGACATTGTCGACCGTGGTTTTATGCTTTTCAGCATGGCCTTCCAGCGCCTTTTTAAGGGTTTCACTATAGAATTCGAATTTTTTTGTTACTGTCTTGGAAAAGCCATCCTTCCACTTTTTACCAAACTCATACTTCGGTGAGTTGACAATTCCCTTCTCAACGAATTCTTTCCAGCCTGAAGGACGGTCCCCTTTGTAATCTTTGTTCAAGGCGGGATCCCAAGCTTTATGGGTGCGAATCTTGACGGCATAGAGACCAAATTCTGCAGCGTTTGTTGGTGCTTTGCCGGTTTCCGGATCTTTAAAATCCTTCAGCCAGTTCAGAATGTTAGGGAACCCTTTGAGGGCAAGTTTTTCAGCCAGCATCCAGACAATTTCAGTCTCTGGTGCGTGTACGTCGAACATCCGGTCAATAACCGGCTGCTGAATCGAGACATGTCCATGGAGGTTGGCCTTGCTGCGGACACTGCTCCATTGTTCGCTGTGATGAAGGGTTGATGGAAGCACGATGTCGGCAAAATAGGTCATCTCCGAAAACATCGGGACAATGTGAGCGAAGAAGGGAACCTTGGCCATGGCCTTGTCCCAGCGCTGTCCTTCGGTGCCGGAAAAGTTAAAATTGTTGAAATAGCCGATGGCGACCTTGATGTCATAGGGGTCGTTAGCAAGGATAGCATTAGCGACATTGTTGGCAACGACGCCACCGCCTGACTTGCCTCCCTTCAGTGCCGGCATGTTCAGATAACCACGCTGGTCAATTTTCGTGTTTTTGCTTCCTTTTTTGGATATTTCATCCTGGTGGGCGTCGATTTTGGGATAACCACTTGAGGGCGCTCCCATGCCGGTAATGACACCACCTACACTGTCAGTTGCACCCACCAGGCCATTCAGGGCATGCATGGCCATAACCGCGTAGGTGCCGCGGGGCTGCATGTTGGGCCCGTACCAGACACCACAGTTGGGTGCGGCCTTGGCAAAACCGGTGGCAATGCGCTCGATTTGCGCTTGCTCAACGCCAGCCTCTTTGGCAGCCCAGGATGGATCGGCATCTTTAAGGGCAATATTCCACCACTTAACCAAACCGTTGGTGTTTTTTTCGTTAAAATCGTTTTCACTGACGGTTTGGCCTTTAATAAAGCGGTTTCTGCCATCGTTAAAGTCGCCGCAGAATTCCTTGCTCCACAGCCCGTTGACGAGGATATGGTGCGCCATAGCGATGGCAACAGCACCATCAGTTGCCGGCGTGATTGGCATCCACTCATGGGCTTTAGCAGCAGTGTTACTCATCCGCGGGTCAATAGCGGCGACCGTTCCATTTTCCAGAATCTTGTTCAACTTGCGGATAGCGTTAGGAACCTGACGATTGGAGGAAATCGGATCACAGGCCCAGACAATCAGGTATTTCATGTTGTCAAGGTCATAATCGCGGTACCCGAAGTAACCTTCCGTGTAGTAGGCTCCCATCTTCTCAACTTCAGCGCAGATAGAACTGTGGGAGATGTTGTTGGGTGACCCGATCATTTTCGGAATATTGCCGTAAAGAATACCGTTCTGGTCCGAGTAGCGCCCGCGCATCAGCAGAAACTTGTGTGATTCATTGTTTTTGCGCAGCTCGATGATTTGGTCGGCAACAGTGTCCATCGCTTCATCCCAGGAAATCGGGACAAACTTGGGATCGATATTACGGCCTTTTTGCGGGTTGGTGCGCTTCATCGGAGTTTTGATACGATCGGGATCATAAATCTGTTGCAGGATCAGATGACCGCGGGGGCAGACGTAACCGCTGTTCGCTTTGGACAGCTGGTTGCCACGAACCTTGACGGCGCGTCCGTTCTGAACGAAGATCTCGATCGGGCACCAGGTAGTGCAGCCCTGACAGGTGTTGGCGATCCATTTGCCGGCATCCTCGCCCTTGGGCTTTGCCGTCGCGGCAGCTTTGTCCATCGCATTGGTGGCAGGTTTTCCGGCGGCACAACCGGCCAGTAAAGCACCTCCGGTGGCAGCGGAAGCTTGGATGAAGCTTCTACGTGTCAATCTCATTCGCATCCTCCTTGGTAGTTGTTTGGTAAACAGGGCGACCCCTTTGCGACCTCCGCAATGGCCAACGCCCTCCGCATCGGTATACAGCAAAGTTCGTGCCGGTTTTTGTCATGGTGAAGCGGGCGATAATTGCGGGAAATCGTTTATTACTAAAATACTTGTTTGTGCTGTTTTGTAACCTGAGCGTTACAGTTGACATTTAAAAGTCTTAAAAGTTTTGTTGGGGCGAGAGGTTACAGCTCTGTGTATACAGTGTTACCGGAAGGTAACAATCCATCACTGGTAACACAGGGTTTTATTCAAAGATTGATCGCGGTTTTTGTGCCATCTGTTGGATGCCATTTAGGGGATTTAAGCTGCTCAACCTGGACTTGCAAGGCGGCACGCTTACAAAGCAAGTTTTTCCCACAGGGATTTACGTGAGATTTTCAGACGTTGTGCAGTGGCCGTACGATTCCCCTCCTCTTCATTAAGCACTCGGGTAATAAAGCGTAGTTCAAAATCACGAATGGCTTCGCGCAATGGCAGGTCGGTACGAAAGCATTGGATGATGTCGCCACTACTGCCACCGGATTGACGCAGTGGTTCGGGTAACATAGCGGGGGTGATCTCTTTACCGGGGGCAAGAACCTGCAACCGCTCGATCAGGTTTTCCAGCTCGCGCACATTGCCAGGCAGGGGGCAGTTCTGTAGTCGCTCGTAAGTTTCGATACTGAGCTGGATCGGCTCCTTATTGTAGCGTAACGCATATTTGTCAATAAAATGGGTGATCAGTAAGGGGATGTCCTCGCGGCGTTGACGCAGCGGTGGCAGGTTCAGGGGGACGACGTTGAGGCGGTAGTAAAAATCCTCGCGGATGCTGCCCTCGTCTCGCAGTTCAGCCAGGTTGCGGTGGGTGGCTGCGATGAGGCGGAAATCAACCTTGATCGGTTTTTCACTCCCTAAGCGGCGGATCACGCCATCCTGCAGAACACGCAGCAGTTTAACCTGCATCGGTTGCGGAATTTCTCCAACTTCATCCAAAAACAGGGTGCCACTATGAGCCTGTTCCAGGTAGCCGCGGCGGGCCTGGTCGGCGCCGGTAAAGGCGCCACGTTCGGTGCCGAACAATTCCGATTCCAGCAGGGTCTCTGGAATGGCCCCACAGTTGACCTTGATCAGCGGCTTGTCATGGCGCAGGCTGGTCTGGTGAATAAAGTCTGCAGCCAGTTCCTTCCCGGTGCCGCTCTCGCCCTGGATCAGGATGGTGACATCGGTGCCGGCGGCGGTTTGCGCGGCAGTTAAAAATTTACGCAACGCCTGACTATCGCCAATCATTCCCGATGGCTGATCGCGGCGGCGCAGATCGCGGTTTTCAGCTTCAATCTGTTGGAGATGAAAAAGACGCTTGAGTTTGAGTAGCAGCAGTTCGGTTCTAAAGGGTTTGGCGAGGTAGTCGTGAGCTCCTTTTTTAAGGGCATCGACGGCGGCTTCGACGGTGGCTTCGCCGGTCATCATCAGGATGGTGCAGTCAGGCTGCTGATTGAGAATGACATCGAGTAACGACATGCCGCTGACATCGGGGAGGCGGATGTCGATCAGGGCCACCGGAAAGCTGTGTTGTGCCAGCGCATCAACGGCCTGTTGTCCATCCTTGGCGGGAATGACGGTGTAATTATTATCGCTGAGAACTTCGCTAAGCATTTCCAGGTGAACAGGATCGTCTTCCACCAGTAAAATCGTTTTACTCATCAGTTGGTATCCGTATGTTGTGCGCAGGGAATGGTCAGAGTAAAAACCGTGCGCTCCCCGATCCGTTGATAGTCAAGGGTGCCACCATGATGTTCGGCAATGCCTCTTGAGATAGCAAGACCCATGCCGGAACCTTTGCCGGCTTCCTTGGTGGTAAAGAAGGGGGTGAAGATTTCATCGATAATATTATCTGGAATACCCGGGCCGGCATTTTCTACCCGTAGCAAATAACGGTTGTCTTGCCACTCTGCGATCAAGGCAACTTCGCCATTGGCACAGATGGTGTTGGTGCAGGTAGCATCAATCGCATTCAGCACCAGGTTGAGAACGACCTGGTGGATTTTGTCGCGGTCGAGGACAAGGGTGATGGGGGGACAGTGGTTTTCGGTGGTAAAACGGCAATTGATCCCTTTGACCGCCATACGCGAAAACATCGCCAGATCTTCAAAAAAGCTGTCACTGTTAACCGATTTGAGGGTGATGGTGCCGGCCCGCGACAGGTCGGAGAGTTGGCCAACAATCCGGCCGATACGCTCGATGCTTTGACGAACCAGCCCGACATAGCGCTGTATCTGCGGGCCGCCTTTATGTTCAATCTGGTAAAGGGCACCTTCAATGCCGGCCAGGGGGTTGTTGACCTCATGGGCAACTCCGGAAACAATGCGCCCGATGGCGGCGATTCGTTCGTTTTCCAGCATCCGGTTCACCGAGGCGACACGCTCGGCTTCGCTGCGGTTGAGGCGCTCGAGCATGGCACTGAAGCTTTTTTGCAGCAAGCCGATTTCATCATTGCGGTCAGGGGTAATTGTCAGATTGCCTGGGTCTTTGCCGACATTCTCCATATTGTTGGTCAATACCTGGATCGGTCTGGCCAACCAGGTGCCGATGAGCCAGTAAATCAGCAAGGCCCCAGCTGAAAAAAGCGCGGAAAAAAGAAAAATCTGTTGTTCAAGACGTTTCATCGCGGCGTAGGCCGGCTCCATGGAGACACCGACACGCAGGCAGCCCCAGCGTTTGCCGGCAATAGCCAGGGGCATGGCCAGATCGGCAACCCGCTCCCCGTCCAGCAAGATATCGGTCTGGATAAAGTTTTCTGCAGCAAGGGCCGTCCGACTTAATGAGTCATCGTAGATGGTTCCGAATTCCGCAAGGCGGTTATGGGCCAAGACCCGGCCATTTTCATCCAGTACCATAGCGTAGCGGATTTTAAGGCGTGGCGTCGCCATGATTTCACTGACGAAATTATCCAGCAGCCCTCCTTCGCTGATGATGCCGAGTTCCTCGTAGAGCAGGGCGTTGATCACGGGAATCGCCATGGTGGTGACAAGAATTTCCCCTTCGCGGGTAAGGGTCTCCCTTAGTGATGTATGTTCACGTTGCCAGGTCCAGCCGCCCCAGATGGCCGATGAACCAAGGGTCAGAATGACGGCGACCACCATGAAGCGCACGCGCAGACTGAAAAAGGGGAACCGGCGCGGCATCAGTGACATCCCAGGCCACAACCGGTGAGATTGTCTTGGGTGAGGTCAAAAATCCGTTGATAATCCTCAATAGCGGCGGGGGTAAAGCCGTGGGAAAATTCCGGATCCCAGCGAATCAGTTCCTGTTCGGTACGCGGATCATCCGGATTGATCGCCAGCAGTGCCAGCTTCAGGGCAGCTACCAGTTCTTCCGGTGCATCTTTGCGCACGACGATGGGCACTGATGGAATCGGGTCGGAAACAGAGAGAAAGCGCAGGCCATGTTCACGATAGCGCAGGGCAACCACGTCCTTGACCGCACCGGCGTCAACATGGCCTTTGAGCACGGCTTTGGCGACCGCATCGTGGGATTCGAGATGCACGTAAGATGAAAAATCTTCTAGATCAATGCCATGAAGCAGCAGGTGGTGATAGGGGATCAGTTTGCCTGACGTCGAGTGGTAATCACCAAAGGCAAAATGTTTTCCTTTGAGGTTCTCCAGCGTTTCTATCGAACTGTCCTCCCGGACGATGATGAAACTGTGATAGTGCGCCTCACGATCGGCGTTGAGTGGTTTAAGAATAGGCTTAGCTCCAAATTTTTGATGTGCTTCGGCAAAGGTGACATCCCCAAGTGATGCCACAGGTGTCGTGCCATTTTGAAGGAACTCGACAGCCTCGTGATAGTTGCGCGATAGTTTCAGTTCGAAGTGGTAGGGAGTGTTGGCGGTCAGATAATCCATCATCGGCTGGTAGGAACGATACATGATGATTGGATTGTAACGGGGGATGACGCCAAAATAGATGACGGGTTTTTCCCTGGTCGCCGATGAGGTTTGGGTGAAAACCGGTGAGGCAATCAAAGTCACCAGGATGATGATAAGGATAAGGGGTCTGTTCATGGCAGATTCTGCCTCCGTTAGCAGGATTGCTGGAGTACTTTTAGGGCATTTAATATCATGTTGATACCTTCGAGCACAGGCTCGTCCCTGATTCTAGCAGGAGTCGTTGCTAAAAACAGATTTTTTTATCAACAACTTTTTTATCTCTTTTCTTGACCGTGCGATGGAAATCAGGTGAAAGTTGGCGTGCGTATATAAAGTTGCTTATGTGTCGGGTGGATGAGGATGCTCAGCGAAGTAAAGATAAAATCTCCGGCAAAAATCAACCTCTGTCTTCATGTATTAGGTCGCTATGAGAGTGGTTACCATGCATTGGCGATGGCGATGCAGCGTGTTGATTTGTGCGATGATGTCCACATCCGTATTGCCGGGTCTGGTGGAGTAAAAGTTCGTTGCGAAGGATTGGAGCTGGTTTCCGGTGAGGAAAATATCGCCGGCCGGGCGGCCCGTTTGCTTCTTGCCGAGGCGCGGATAGATGCTGGTGTTGAGATTCAGATTGATAAGCGGATCCCGGTTGCTGCCGGTCTTGGTGGGGGGTCATCAAATGCCGCGACCGTGTTGCTGGCGTTACGCGATATGCTTGATTTGCGCTTTGATAATAACCGTCTGCAGAGACTGGGAGCGCAGTTAGGTGCCGATGTCCCCTTTTTCATTTTTCAGAAGCCGGCATGGGCTACAGGAACCGGGACAACACTGACCCCGTTACTGCCGTTGCCTGAGGTTGCCTACCTGCTGGTTAACCCCGGAATTGCCGTATCTACGGCTGAGATTTATCAAAGTTTACAGTTGACAAAGGGTGGTGAACTGGCTAACCTTCCAAGGTTTTCTGTTCTGACCAGGGAAGATCTTGGTGCTGCGCTCCATAATGATCTGGAGAGGGTGACTTTGGCGCGTCATCCCGTCCTGCAGCAGATCAAGGATCGACTCCTTTTTGAAGGGGCTTTGGGGGCTTTGATGTCGGGTAGCGGTGCAACGATTTTCGGTGTCTTCGATAATTTGCTTGTGGCCCAGGTTGCCGGTCAGCGGCTTTCGTCAGAGTTTGACTGGCAGGTTTTTCCGGTAGCCGCAGTTTGACCCATTTGACACGCAACAGTGAAATGCTTTTACCCGCGTCTATTTGATGCATGAATAGATACCGCCGGTTTGAGCTGGTTTCGTTTTTTTATAAAGTTTATGTTGGGGCGTCGCCAAGCGGTAAGGCACCGGATTTTGATTCCGGCATTCCCAGGTTCGAATCCTGGCGCCCCAGCCATTTTCCCCAATTCGTAAACATTTCCATCAGCCAGGATTCGAAGCGCAGCGAACGCTGACTTAATGTCAGAAAAGCGGCCATGGATGGCCGCGTCAGTGAGCGCAGGGGAGCCGACGCAGGAACCGCCGTGATGGCGGTGACGGAGTGGGCGAATCCCCCCCTCTCCGCCAGATTTCAAACGGCTGAAAAATCACCATCTGCTGCGTTCCCCTCCTTCCTGCATCAACGACGTATGAACCAATACGTCTTATGCTGCAGAAAGTCGGGCGCCTTGCAGCTGATAATTTTTGAGCCGTTTGGTGAAGGTTTGGTGGTAGCAAAAAGACACCTTCAATCCTTTCTCGTGGGGGGAGAATGTAGACTTCCCTCAGAGGATGAACGATCATCCGATACGGCGTCGGATATATAGATTGCCGGTAGAAGTGACAGCCGGGTCCTGCGCAACAGGCGGCCGCAAACCCCGTCAGGCCCGGAAGGGAGCAGCGGTAGCGGTTTGAATGTGTGCCGCGGGGGTGCCCGGCTGTCTCTTGTATCGGCAATTTTTTTCCGCAATGATACAGTACACACCTTGCATGGGATCGGGGTTCCCGTGACAAGGGCGTCTGTCGCCAAGGACGGCGACAGTCGAACGGCCATGGATGGCCCCATAGCAAACAATCGTGTCCCTTGGCATGGGAACCCCGATCTCATGCTCGACAGATACACGTCAGGATTCTCTATGTCGTACCTGGTTCTGGCGCGCAAGTGGCGTCCACAGCTGTTCGACGATCTGGTCGGGCAAGAGCACGTCAGCCAAACCCTGAAAAACGCCATCACCACCGATCGGGTGCATCACGCCTTCCTCTTTACCGGGGCGCGTGGGGTCGGAAAAACCTCGGCAGCACGGATCTTCGCCAAAGCTCTGAATTGTCAGCAGGGAATTACCACCACCCCGTGCGGCATCTGCTCCTCGTGTGTTGAAATCACCTCCGGTCAGGGGATTGATGTCCTCGAGATCGATGGCGCGTCCCATAATGGTGTCGATGATATCCGCGAACTGCGCGATGCGGTGCGTTATATGCCGTCCCATGGGCGCTATAAGATTATTATCATCGACGAGGTGCATATGCTCTCCAACAGTGCTTTCAATGCGCTGTTGAAAACCCTCGAAGAACCGCCTGCCCACGTAAAGTTTATTTTTGCCACTACTGAACCCCACAAGATTCCGGTCACCATTCTGTCACGCTGTCAGCGTTTTGATTTCAAAAAAATCAGCATTGCGGCTGTGCAGGCACGCCTGCGATATATCGCCAGGGAAGAGGGCGTTCATATCAGCGATGTCGGCCTTGCTGCTATTGCTCGTCACGGTGGCGGTAGTATGCGCGATTCCCTGTCGGCTTTTGACCAGGTGATAGCCTGCTGTGGTAATGAAGTGGCGGATGAACCGGTGCAGCAGATTCTTGGTCAGGTCAGCAGTCAGCTTTTATTGGATACCCTGACCGCTATTGTAGAACGTCATCCACAAAATCTATTAACGCTGGTGGCGCAGGTCGATGATCTGGGACATTCGTTTCGCCAGTTCTGTCAACAGCTGGTGACGCTGGTGCGCGGTCTGGTGATTCTCAAGGTGATCCCGCAGCCGGGCGAGTTGCTCGACGTCAGTGAGGGAGAATTAACCGAGTTGCGGCGTCTGGCCGAGCCTCGCCCCCTCGATGAATTTCAGCGGATTCTGGCGTTCTTGCTCCGTACAGAAGCCGAGCTGGCGACCTCCAGTTACTCACGTCTGACCATGGAAGTCGCACTCATCAAGCTGGCGACGCTACCCACCGGGATCGATGTTGCGACCATGATTCAGCGCCTGGAAAGCCTGGAGAAGACATTGCTGGCGCGGGTTGATTCTTCGGTCCCTGCTGAAGTGGCGACCCCGACGGTCAGGGATATGCCCGCTGATGCGTCTGTTCCTGTGAGCTCGAGCTCCGGCGCTGCTCTGCCCCCTGAACCACCGCCGCTGCCGGAGGAGCCCGACGAAAAAAAGTCTGACGCCCAGCCGGTTGGGGAGCAGCACACAGGCAGCTGGGCAGGGTTAGTAGAGTTTGTCAGGGGTCGGCGCCGCCCGCGTATTTCATCTTTATTTGAACAGGCCAGTTTGTTGACCCTGGAATTGCCGCTGCTGCGGATTGCCATGCCGGCCAAGTTTTTTGGCCTGGCTGATAGTGACATGCAGCAGAACCTTCAGGAGTTGGCAGCGGAATATTTCTCTGTACCGGTAAAAATTGAGATTATCAAAGGTGCCAATGGTGAACCACAGCCCCCGTCCCTGCACGAGGAGCGTGAGCGTCAGGAGAGTGACCGTCAGCGCAAGCTGCGCGAGAACGCCCTCGAGCATCCGTTGGTGAAGTCCGCGCTGGAGATTTTTGGTGGCAGTGTCGAGAAGGTGACACCGATTGATAAAGGTTTTGTCTAGTATTTTAGTACCTGTTCAGCACCGGATCTTCGGATCCTGCGCAAGGATAGAGCTGAATAGTTACGCATTTTACTCATTGTGAAAAGGAGACAGTGATGGCAAAGGGACTTGGTAACATCATGAAGCAGGCTCAGCAGATGCAGGCAAAAATGGCCCGGATGCAGGAAGAGCTGGCAACCAAAGAAGTTGAAGCGACCGCCGGAGGAGGCATGGTGACCGCGCGGGTCAATGGCAAGCAGCAATTGCTTGAGCTGAAAATCGAAAAAGCGGTGGTGGATCCCGAGGATGTCGAGATGCTCGAGGATCTTGTGATCGCAGCGGTGAATGAGGGGATGAAGAAGAGTCAGGAGATGGTGCAGGAGGAGATGAGTAAGATTACCGGCGGGATGAATATCCCGGGCATGTTTTAGCGGCGATAAAAAAAGATTGAGCCGGAGCCTTTTGCGTGATAAGGTCGTTGTTGGTCTTACCAATGTGCCACCATTCTTTTTGGTCTTGTTGTAGTTTTTTAGCATCCCTGAAAACAACGTTATAAAAGCTTAAACCATTAGATTTTGGAGATAAATTTATGCTAAGCTCCCTCCCGTCTTTCGCTCGCCTGGAGGCTGAACTGGGGAAGTTGCCGGGGATTGGTGGCAAAACGGCGGCGCGTTTGGCTTTTCATCTGTTGCGCACATCGGAATCGGAAGTCGCGGCACTTGCTGACGCTCTGCTGGAGATGAAACGCAACGTCCGTTTGTGTGAAAACTGCTTTCATGTTGCTGAAAATCGGCTGTGCGGCATTTGTGCGGATGATCAACGGGACCGGCGTCAGCTTTGTGTGGTTGAGCAACCTCAGGATCTGCTGGCGATTGAACGCAGCCATTCGTATCGCGGGTTGTACCATGTGTTACACGGAGTGTTGTCTCCTCTGGATGGGATCGATCCGGAAGATCTGAAGATTCCACAGCTTGAGCAACGCCTGGTGACGGAATCCTTTGATGAGGTGATTATCGCTACCAATTTCAGCGTCGAAGGTGAGGCCACAGCCCTGTACCTGGCGCGCCTCTGTCAGCAGCAGGGGGTGTCGGTCAGTCGCCTGGCCCATGGCATCCCTTTGGGCAGTGGCTTGGAATATATCGATGCCGGTACAGTGCAGCATGCGGTTTCCGGCCGCCGAACGCTATAGCAACAGCTTTGTGTATTGTCACTGAAGTTCCTTTGTTCTTTTAATTGAAAAGAACACCATTTACCTAACTTACACAGGAGGTATGCATGTCTCGGAAAATGGTCAATATCGACGGTAATGCCGCAGCGGCGCATGTTGCTCATGCGACCAATGAGGTGATTGCCATCTACCCCATTACCCCGTCTTCGGTCATGGGTGAGATCTCCGACGCCAAGAGTGCGGTCGGTGAGAAGAACATTTGGGGAACCATTCCCAAGGTGGTTGAACTGCAGTCAGAGGGCGGCGCGGCTGGTGCCGTTCATGGTGCGTTGCAGGCCGGTGCCCTGACCACAACCTTTACTGCATCCCAGGGGTTGCTGTTGATGATCCCCAACATGTTCAAGATTGCCGGTGAGTTGACCCCGACCGTCTTCCATGTATCGGCGCGCGCTATTGCTGCTCAAGCCCTGTCGATCTTTGGTGATCATTCTGACGTCATGACCTGTCGCTCCACCGGTTGGGCCATGTTCTGTTCCAATAATCCGCAGGAAGTCATGGACTTTGCCCTGATTTCTCAGGCGGCAACTCTCGAATCCCGGGTCCCATTCCTGCATTTCTTTGATGGTTTCCGCACCTCTCATGAGGTTCAGAAAATTGAGGAATTGTCTCGTGACGACATGCGCCACATGATTGATGATGATCTGGTGACGGCCCACCGTGAGCGTGCCATGTCACCGGAACGTCCGAAATTGCGCGGTACCGCCCAGAACCCCGATGTGTATTTCCAGGGGCGTGAAACGGTTAACCCCTACTACGAAAAAGTACCGGGTATCTTGAAGGCGCAGTTGGATAAGTTTGCTGCCCGTACCGGTCGCCAGTACAACCTGGTTGATTATGTCGGTGCTCCCGATGCCGAACGCATCGTGGTCATGATGGGTTCCGGCGCCGAGGCGATGGAAGAAACCATCAACTATATGGTTTCCCAGGGCGAGAAGGTCGGGATGATCAAAATCCGCCTGTTCCTGCCGTTCCCGATTGAGGAATTCTGTAAAGCTATTCCGACAACCACCAAAAAGATTGCCGTTCTGGATCGCACCAAAGAGCCTGGTTCTATCGGTGAGCCGCTTTATCAGTCAGTGCGTACCGCCATCGGTGAAGGCATGGTTGAGAACCTGACCAGCTTCTCCGGCTATCCGTCTATCGTCGGCGGTCGTTACGGCCTGGGCTCCTTCGAGTTTAATCCGGGCATGTGCAAGGCGGTTCTTGACAACCTGCTCAAGGACAAGCCGAAGAACCATTTCATTGTTGGCTTCAAGGATGACGTTCTCGGCAAGAGTCTCGACTTTGATATGAACTTCCGTGTCCCCTTTGATGGCTATGCCGCTATGTTCTTCGGCCTGGGTTCGGATGGTACCGTTGGTGCCAACAAGAACTCCATCAAAATTATCGGTGAATGTACTGACAACAAGGTTCAGGCTTACTTTGTTTATGATTCGAAAAAAGCCGGTACTATGACCACCTCGCACCTGCGTTTCGGCAGGAACGAGATCAAGAGTACTTATCTGATCACCCAGTCTGACTTTATCGCCTGTCACAATTTCTCTTTCCTCGAGAAATACGACATGCTCAAGAACGCCAAAGAGGGTGCGACCTTCCTGCTTAATGCGCCTTATGACAAGGACGAAGTCTGGGGCAAGTTGCCGAAAGTGGTACAGCAGCGCATCATCGATAAAAAACTCAAGTTTTTTGTCATTGACGGTATCCATCTCGGTGAGAAGATTGGCCTTGGTGCACGGATCAACGTCATCATGCAGACTGCCTTCTTCAAGATCTCCGGTATTATTCCAGAAGCCCAGGCGATTGCGCAGATCAAGGACGCCATCGACAAGACTTACGGAAAAGCCGGCGAGAAGGTTCTGGCAATGAACAAGCAGGGCGTTGATGCCGCTCTCGAAAATATCTTTGAAGTCCAGGTGCCGACCGCCGCTGACAGCAGTATCGATATGCAGACCGGCAAATGGGGTACCTACTCGGGTCTGGTTTCTTCAACCCTCGGACCGATCATCGATGGTGTCGGTCACGAGCTACCCATGTCGGCCATGCCGACCGATGGTACCTTCCCGACCGGTACCGCTAAAATCGAGAAGCGGAATATTGCCGTCAATATTCCGGTGTGGGATGAGGATCTCTGTATTCAGTGCGGGATCTGTTCTTTCATCTGTCCGCACGCGGCGATCCGTATGAAGATTTATGATGACAGTGCTCTTGCCGGAGCTCCGGCCACCTTTAAGGCGGTTGCTCCCAAGGGTAAGGATATGGACGGCAAACGTTATACCCTGCAGGTCGCCCCTGAGGATTGTACCGGTTGTGGTGCCTGTGTCTACAACTGTCCGGCCAAGAGCAAGGAAAACGAACATCACAAGGCCATCAACATGACCTTCCAGGCGCCATTACGTGCCAGCGAAGCGGCCAACTTTGAGTTTTTCCTGAATCTGCCCGAAACCGATCCGGTACTGGTCAATCGCAGTACCCTCAAGGGAACCCAGCTGTTGCCGCCCTTGTTTGAGTTCTCTGGAGCCTGTGCCGGTTGCGGCGAAACTCCTTTTGTCAAGCTTTGTTCCCAGTTGTTCGGTGACCGCATGCTGGTCGCCAACGCCACCGGTTGTTCCTCCATTTATGGTGGTAATCTGCCGACAACTCCCGGACCACCCGTAAGGACGGCCTTGGCCCATCCTGGAGTAACTCGTTGTTTGAAGATAATGCCGAGTTCGGCTACGGCATGCGTCTGGCCATCGACAAGAGCACGGAATATGCTCCGTGGAGTTGTTGACCAGCAATATCTCCTGCGGATGTGCAGCTTGTCAGGGAACCGGGTAGATCTGAAGCGGGCCATTCTTGACAGTACCCAGGACACCCAGGAAGAGATCGAACTGCAGCGTGGCCGGGTTGCCAAGCTGCGGTCAATCCAGGAAAATGTACCCATGAAACCGCTAAGCCGCTGCTGGTGAATATCGACTTCTGGTTGTCAAGTCGGTGGGATCCATGGTGGCGACGGTTGGGCCTACGATATCGGGCAAGGTACGGTATTCCTGACCACGTTCCTGCTTCCGGCGAGAACGCACCGTCCTGGTCATGGATACGGAAGTGTATTCCAACACCGGTGGTCAGGGCTTCCAAGTCGACACCGCTGGGTGCCGTGGTCAGTTTGCTGCCGGCGGAAAGCGTCAGCCCAAGAAGGATCTGGGGATGATGGCTATGTCCTGTGGCAATATCTACATTGCTCAGGTCGCCCTCTCCAATCCGGCTCAGGTCGTCAAGGCGTTCCTTGAGGCTGATGCCTTTGACGGTCCTTCGTTGATCATCGCTTACAGTCACTGTATTGCCCATGGTATTGCTATGGACAGTGCGATCGAAGGCTGTAAAGAAGCGGTGTCATCCGGTCACTGGCCGCTTTACCGTTTTGATCCGCGCCTCGCCGATCAGGGCAAAAATCCGCTCCAGCTGGACAGCAAAGCGCCGACCATCTCTTTTGAGGACTATGCGCTCAAACAGAACCGCTACCGGGTACTCAAGAAGGTTGCCCCGGAAGCGGCTCAGGGGCTGATTGAGGATGCTAACAAGATCACGTCCAATCGCTATCGCCTTTACAAGCAGATGGCGGAAATGAGCTACGGCGGCGATGAGGAAAAATAATCCCGCCCTGTTCTAGATCGTGCACCATCAGGCCCCCGGTCATCACTTGCCGGGGGCCTGACTTTTTTCACCCCGGCCAGTAAGATTTGCTGCCGGCAGAAACATTTCTTGACTTCGTTATAACGCTGTGATAATCAGGCTCCAGCTTTTTTAAAAAGGGAAAACATGAACTTTCAATCTGCAGCGGCGGCACAAGCGTTGGCGACGGCAATGATCCGTCGAGAGTCTGTCCATCACCCTTAAACGGGTGACGCCGCGCAGGTATGACCAGCATCAACCCGAGGCCATGGACAGATCGTCCGTGGCTTTTTTTCGTTTAATTTCAGGGAGAAAACAAAGATGCGTAACAATATTGTGCATATCGGAGCCGGTGAGCTGACCTACGAAATTCGCGCCATTGTCACCATTGCCGAAAAAATGCAGAAACTCGGCATCAAGACCAACATGGAAAACATTGGTGATCCCATCGCCAAGGGGGAGAAAATCCCGCTGTGGATGAAAGAGATTGTCGCGGATCTGGTGATGCAGGACTGCTCCTACGGTTACTGCGCAACCAAGGGGTTGCTTGAAACCCGACAGTTTCTGGCCGATATGACCAACAAGCGTGGTTATGCCCAGATCTGTGTAGAGGATATTATCTTTTTTAACGGCCTTGGCGATGCTATCCAGAAGGTGTACGGGATGCTCAAGCGCGAAGCACGAGTGATCGGGCCGTCACCGACTTACTCGACCCACTCCTCGGCAGAGGGGGCCCATGCCGGCCTCAAGCCGGTGACCTATCGTCTGGATCCCGATAATCACTGGTATCCCAACATGGACGATCTACGCCAATCGATCAAATACAATCAATCGGTTTCCGGCGTACTGATTATTAATCCTGACAATCCCACCGGCGCGGTGTATCCGGAGCGGATTCTCAAGGAGATTATTGCCCTGTGCAAAGAGTACGACCTGTTTTTGATCTGTGACGAGATTTACCACAACCTCTGTTATAATGGCATGAACACCCGGCCGATTTCCGATCTGATCGGCGACCTGCCGGCCATCGCCATGAAGGGAATCAGCAAGGAGCTCCCCTGGCCCGGGTCGCGCTGTGGTTGGATAGAAGTGTATAATGCTGACAAGGATGAAACCTTCAAGCGTTACATCGACAGTATCATCAATTCAAAAATGGTCGAGGTCTGTTCCACCACCCTGCCACAGAAGGCTATTCCGCGCATCTTGAGCCATCCCGAATACTCGGGGTATCTGGCTGAGCGGCGTGATCGTTATGAGCACTATTCCAATATCGCCTATGATATGCTCAAAGAGATCTCTGGTCTGAAAGTCAATCGCACCAATGGCGCTTTTTATATGAGCGTGGTGTTTGAGAGCAATCGGTTGACAGGCACCCAGACCCTGCCGATCAAGAGTCCGGAAGTCAGGACGCTGGTCGAACAACTGGTCGCAGCACCAGGAACCCAGACCGACAAGCGCTTTGTCTACTATCTGCTCGGAGCCACGGGTATCTGTGTGGTGCCGATTTCTTCTTTCTGCACCGACGAACGGGGTTTCCGAGTGACCCTGCTGGAGTGCGATGAAAAGGAATTCACCCAGATATTCATGACCCTTGCTGAGGCAATAAAGGCCTATCTTGAGTCGTGATCATCGCGTTTGGTTGAAGGGCCAATAAAAATGAATCAACAAGGACATCAGGCAGCAGCTACCGAAGCCACTCTGATTGAGCGCCCGCAACAATTGGTTGAGTTTATTCTCCGCGGTGCGCGCCCACGCGACGAGTGGGGCATTGGTCTGGAAACCGAAAAGTTGGTGGTTGATCACTCTACAGGGGAAGCCGTGCCCTATGAGCGGATCCGTGAACTGTTAAGACGTCTCGATGGTATAGGGGGTTGGCAGGGAACTTATGAAGGTGAAAACCTTATCGGTTTGCAGGGACAGCGCTCATCGGTGACCCTTGAACCTGGTGGTCAGCTTGAACTCTCGGGAAAATTCTGCTGCGATATTCATTGCAGCTGGCGTGATCTGAATCGTTATCGCCGGCATATTGTCGCTGTGGGCAAAGAGTTGGGCTTACTGTTCCTTGGCTTGGGTACCCACCCATTTACTCGCCTTGATGAAATTTCATGGCTGCCCAAGGGGCGCTACCGGATCATGTCCCAGTATATGTTGAAAACCGGCGATATGGGGCAGCGGATGATGAAGCAGACGGCCGGGACCCAGGTCAATCTCGATTTCTCCGATGCCGCGGATTGTTCACGTAAGCTTCGCCTGTCTCAGCGGTTGAGCGCAGTGGCTTACGCGTTGTTTGCCAACTCGCCGTTGCTCGAAGGAGAGCCGAGCGGGTTTCTTTCAACCCGTGGCGAGATCTGGTCACGCACTGATAACGATCGTTGCGGCTTGATTGAAGATCTGCTGAATCCTGCTGCCGGGCTGGACGATTTTGTTACCTATGCCCTTGACGTGCCCCTCTATTTTATCGAACGCAACCAGCAATATGTTGACATGACCGCCAGTCGTTTTACTTTCCGCCAGTTTCTTGACAGTGGTTGGAACGGCGAGGGCGCTACCCTGAAAGATTGGAATTTACACATGTCAACCCTGTTCCCTGAAGTGCGACTACGTCCGCAGATCGAAGTGCGCAGTGCTGATAGCCTGCCGCCGCGTTTTACGCCTTCCGTAGCGGCCTTTTATAAGGGACTGCTCTATTCAGAAGATGCGTTGCGAGGGGCTGAGGCGTTGCTGTTGCCGATTGCTGCAGGTGAGTTTAATGATCTGTACCGACGTTCGTGGCGCGAGGGGTTCAAGGCCGGGTATGCTGGTGGAACCTTCGGTGAAATGATCACTGAGTTGCTGGCGCTGGCAAAAACCAGCCTGCGACAGCAGTTTGCAGACGCCTATAGTGGTGCTGATGAGAGCCATTTTCTCGATCCGCTGGAGGAGCTGGTCACTGATCAGGAAACTCTGGCAGAACGCCTGCTCAAGCGTTGGCCGACGACCAGGGCGGAACAATTAAAGCTGCTGGTTGAGCATTGTGGTTACGGGTCAAAATAAAACGTAACTATTCAGCTGTAGTCCTTGCGCAGGATCCCCGATCCGGTGCTGAACAGATACAATATAACATTATTTCTGCGCGCCAACTGTGTATTGCCACAGTCTGTTTCTGTCAATATGGGGTCGTCAAAATACGAAAAGGCACGTGGTCACGCGGGGTCACCTTCGTTAATGTTAGAGTCATCAACAGCGTGGTGTGGCAGTCATTCTGTTGATGGAGTTCGCATCATACCTCCTTTCCAGTACCGGGCCAGTGTCGGACCACCTCCTCCGACACTGGCCCATTTTTTTGTTTTCCAGATCCCGCAGACCCGTTGAAACAGTTTGCAGGCCACCAGGCTCCAACATCTCCAGGAAAAACAGTCTGAGGCATTTAGCAATAATCATAGAAACCTGATATTTTTCTCTTGGTGTTCTTGGTGAACTTGGAGTCTTGGCGGCTGATTGATGGTGTCTTTTGCTGCGAGCGGTTAAATATCTCTTTCTTGAAGACTTTTACTTGATTTGTCGGGGGCAAAGCTGGTTGAATACGGGCCTTAAAAAACCGCCAAAGGAGCCGCTCATGTCCCATGTTCAACTTAACGACCCAATCGTCCGTGAATCCATTGATACCATCCGTCTACTTGCCGCAGATGCGGTCGAAAAAGCCCAGTCCGGCCATCCGGGAACGCCCATGGAGGCCGCTCCTATAGCCTACCTGCTGTACATGAAATATCTGCGTCACAACCCCGGCAATCCTGACTGGGCCGGGCGCGACCGTTTTATTCTCTCCTGTGGTCATGCCTCTGCCCTGATCTACAGTGTGCTGCATCTGACCGGCTATGATCTGTCTCTCGACGACATCAGAAACTTTCGTCAGTTCGGCAGCAGAACCGCCGGCCATCCTGAGTTTGCCCATACGCCGGGGATTGAAACCACCACCGGGCCGCTGGGTCAAGGGGTGTCGGTTGCTGTTGGGATGGCGATGGGTGGGCAGTTCCTCGGCGAACAGGTCGATACTGAACTGTTCGACTATCGCACCTGGGTTATCTGTTCCGATGGGGATCTGATGGAAGGGGTTTCCGCCGAGGCGGCCTCTTTAGCCGGACATTTGAAGCTGGGACAGCTGAACTATATCTATCTTGATAACAAAATTACTATTGAAGGTGCCACCGACCTCGCCTTCAGTGAAGATGTCGGTGCACGCTATCTGGCCTGCGGTTGGCACGTTGAGCGGGTTGAAGGGGAAAATCTGGTCGAAATCGATGCGGCAATGACCCGCGCCCTGCAGGATCCTCGTCCGTCATTGATTATTGCCCGTACCCACATCGGTATCGGTGCACCCACTAAGCAGGACACTGCCGATGCTCATGGCGCACCTCTGGGTGCTGACGAACTGGCGTTGACCAAACAGGCTTATGGGCGTGATCCGCAGGCCACTTTTGTGGTGCCGGCGGCGGTAGCACAGCATATGGGATCCTGCCGTGAGCGTGGGTCAGCTCTTGAGCAGCAGTGGCAACGATTGTTCGACAGCAAAAAAGACCAGCCGACAATCAATGTGTGGCAGCATGCCGCGAATGGAGAATTGCCCCGGGGATGGGATGCTGAGCTGCCGACTTTTGCAGCTTCCGATGGTGCCAAGGCAACTCGTCAGGCCAGCGGTGCGGTGATTAATGCCCTGGCGGCCAAACTGCCGTTTTTGATCGGCGGTTCGGCGGATCTGGCGCCCTCCAACAACACGGAAATCAAAGCAGCGGGTTCGTGGATTCCCGGACGCAGTGATCGCAATATCCACTATGGGATCCGTGAGCACGTGATGGGTGCCATCATGAATGGTCTGTGCCATACCCCCGGCTTGCGCCCCTTCGCCGGAACCTTCTTTGTTTTTGCCGACTATATGCGTCCGGCGATCCGCCTGGCCGCCCTGATGGAGCTTAATCCCATCTATGTGATGACCCACGATTCCATCGGTCTGGGCGAAGATGGCCCGACCCATCAGCCGGTAGAGCATCTGGCGTCCCTCAGGGCCATGCCCAACCTGACCCTGATTCGACCGGCCGATGCCAATGAAACCGTTGAAGCCTGGAAAGCGGCTATTACCAATCGCCGTGGCCCGACCATGCTGGTGCTGACACGTCAGGGCTTACCGACCATTGATCGCAGCTGTTATGGCGCCGCCGCAGGGGTACAGCGCGGCGGCTATGTGCTGGCACCGGAAACCGGAGAATTGCAAATGATTCTGATTGCCAGTGGTTCCGAGGTTCAACATGCTGTGGCAGCACAAGAGATTCTTCAGTCCGAAGGGATCGGCACGCGGGTTGTTTCCCTGCCCAGCTTTGAACTGTTTGAAGCCCAGGATGCGGCTTACCGTCAGGACGTGCTGCCCGCAAGCTGTATGGCGAGAGTGGGGATGGAGGCCGGTAGCACCTTTGGATGGGAACGTTATGTCGGCATCCAGGGGCGCATGATCGGGATGACCACCTTCGGTGCCAGTGCCCCGGCCGGCGCCCTGATGAAGCATTTCGGTTTTACTGCCGAGAATTTTGTCGCCGTGGCGAAAGAGGTTCTGGGTTAAGAAATAAGCTCTTGATATCAACCATCATTAAAGCAGCAACGGGCGACCTGAAAAGAGGCCGCCCGTTGCTGTTTTGGGATCAAAGCTAATGGGTTGGAGCGAATATCTTGCCGGAGAGTACGCCCTTGATGGTTCGCACCAGCACCAGTCCCCAGACCAACAGTAAAAAAATAACGGAATAATAGTAAAAGATTTCCATGATGGCGAAGCCACTGATTTGCCAGGCGATCCCCGACGCTACCGCCAGCGCCCCGGAAGGAAAGGTAAAAGCCCACCACGATAGAGCGTAGGGTAGCTCAATCCGGGTGATGTAGTAGAGGGTCACAATCACCGCCATGATATGCCACCAGGCAGCAAATCCCCAGGTCATCATGATGCCGAAGTTGCACAAGGTTACGATGACAGTCGGATCGAGGTTCATGTAAGAGTGATCCGAAAACAGGTGGATAATTTTGAACAGAATCACGGCAATAATAGCCGGGGGAGCGATACCAATAAAAAAGGTCGCAGCAAAACGACTCATGGGGAGCTCATGATAAATATAGCGGTGATACACGGCGGCTCCGACAAAAATAAACAGAAACAGGCCGATACCAAAACTGGCTGTTGATACAGCGATGATGAACTCTGCCCGGTCCGGAAAGTGAGCGGCAAGTTCATAACCGGAAACAGGGATCAACAGTTTGGAAACCGGAGGGATGTACCAACCAAAATTGGCATGCTGAAGCTTGATTTCCTGATGGCGGAAAATGTGGATCAGAATAATAAAACCCATGATATAAATGCCGGTGGTGCCAATCAGCCAGAGGTAATAGCCCAGCTGTAAAGACATCTCCTGACTGAAAAACAGGGTCGGAAATTTTTTCAGGTTCAGGGCAAACAGGATCAGGGTAATCGGCATGGTCGGGAAAAAATTCGCGGCAACGGGATGATTGAGATCCTTACGGATATTGGCTGGATAAGCAAAAAACTTGATGGTCCAGGGAATCATGAACAGGACAAAAAGTACCAGCGACAACAGAATAAAAAAGGTTGCCAGAGGTGTCACCCAGCCAGCATCAATAAATGAAATAGCCAGGGGAATAACCGCCGTTCCCATGATGGCGGCAAACCAGGCCGGGCTGAAATGTTCGGTAATAGTTGCCGGGGTGGCTTTGAACGATTCGGACATGTATTGCCTCCGATGATGGTGGTGTTAAAAAGCCTGCTTATATATAGAAAAACATATATATGGTTTTGCGAGTTTAGTCAATCCCTGAATCACATTCTCTTTCGTTTTCGGAGCGACATGATGGCAGATCTTTTTATTACGACGGATATCCATATTCCTGAGCAGGAAATCGATCTGATTGCGGTGCGCTCGCAGGGTGCCGGTGGTCAGAATGTCAACAAGGTCGCCAGCGCCATCCATCTGCGCTTTGATATACACAAATCATCTCTGCCCGAGGAGGTGAAACAGAAACTGCTGAGCCGGAATGATCAGCGCATCAGCAGCGACGGTCTGGTGGTGATCAAGGCACAGCAGTCGCGCAGTCAGTTGCAAAATCGCCAACAGGCGCTGCTGCTCCTGCAGCAACTCATTCAATCAACCCTGATTAAACGCCGACCCCGGAAAAAAACCAGACCCGGGGCCGCAGCCATCGCCAAGCGGATCAACCGCAAAAAAATGCGTGGACAGGTCAAGGCCCAGCGCCAGAAGGTGGAACACTGAAAACCAAAAAAGGGTTACGGCTTAAAGCCGTAACCCTTTGATTTTACTGGTGCCCAGAGACAGAATCGAACTGCCGACACGAGGATTTTCAGGATTGGTCAGCAAGCTTCTCTGATTTTCTGCATTGTTTTCAACTATTCATTTTTATTATGTATTTTCTATTTCAACAGAAGAAAAAGTTCTCGTCAGTTCTCGTTCTTTGTGTAATTTTCCCGGCATGATTACACAGGAATTACACAGGCTTT
>JAGYPB010000140.1 GCA_018399135.1 Deltaproteobacteria bacterium
AGTGGCAGAGAAGGTCTGGTCGCCGGACAGGATACGGAGCGTCGCTTATGACTAACATCGGCCAACGCGAACGACTGACACAGCAACGAGCGGTAGACCTGCTTCGCGATACCCTCGGCTACCGCTACCTGGGCAACTGGCATGATCGCGACAATAACCGCAATGTCGAAGCGGCATTACTCACATCCTGGTTGCTGGCACAAGGCGTCACTGAGCCGCTGATCAATCGCGCCCTGCATCAACTGGATAAAGCGGTTGCCGTGGGTGAGGGCAAAAGCCTTTACGATGCCAACAAGGCCGTTTATGGGCTGCTACGTTACGGTGTTAAGGTCAAAGAGGGTGCCGGAGAGCAGACCCAGACCGTCTGGTTGATCGATTGGCAAGACCCCGACGCCAATGACTTTGCCATCGCCGAAGAGGTCAGCGTACTGGGGGAGAATAAAAAACGCCCCGACATTGTGCTGTACGTCAACGGCATCGCCCTGGGTGTGCTGGAACTCAAACGCTCCATCGTCTCGGTGACCGAAGGCATCCGCCAGAACCTCGACAACCAGAAAAAATCCTTTATTCGCGGGTTCTTTTCTACCATGCAACTGGTCATGGCCGGTAACGACACCGAAGGGGTGCGCTACGGCGCCATTGAAACCCCGGAAAAGTATTATCTCACCTGGAAGGAAGACAGTACCATCCCCAACCTGCTCGACCGTCATCTGGCGCAGTTGTGCAACAAGCAGCGTTTCCTTGAGCTGATCCACGACTTTGTCGTGTTCGATGCCGGCATCAAAAAGCTCTGCCGCCATAACCAGTATTTCGGTATTCACGCCGCACAGAATCATATCCGCCGGAAGCTGGGCGGCATCATCTGGCACACCCAAGGGTCTGGTAAAAGCCTGACCATGGTCTGGCTGGCCAAATGGATACGCGAGCATGTGGATGACGCACGGGTGCTGATTATCACCGACCGCAGCGAACTGGATCAGCAGATCGAAGAGGTTTTTACCGGTGTCAGTGAGCATATTTATCGCACCAAAAGTGGCGCCGACCTGCTGGATCAGCTCAATGCCACCATGCCCTGGCTGCTCTGCTCCCTGGTGCATAAGTTCGGACGCAGTGACGATGCCGCTATCGATGACTTTGTTGAAGAGCTGAATACCTACATGCCGGAGAACTTCAGCGCCAAGGGCAATCTGTTTGTCTTTGTCGATGAATGCCACCGTACCCAGTCGGGCAAGTTGCATAAGGCGATGAAAATCCTGCTACCCCAGGCGGTTTTTGTCGGCTTTACCGGAACACCCCTGCTTAAAGCTGACAAGCAACGCAGCATTGAGGTGTTCGGGGTGTCGCCCATCAGCTCCCCCTGGCAACCCTACATCCATACCTATAAATTCGATGAAGCGGTCAAGGATCAGGTCATTCTTGATCTACGTTATGAAGCTCGCGACATCGATCAGAACATCACCTCACAGCAGCGAATTGACCAGTGGTTTGATGCCAAAACCAGCGGTCTGTCAGATCTGGCAAAAATCCAGCTCAAACAGAAGTGGGGCACCATGCGCAAGGTGCTTAGCTCGCAGTCACGGTTGGAGAAGATTGCCGCAGATATTCTTCTCGATATGGAAACTCGTGATCGCCTCAAAAGTGGGCGCGGCACCGCCATGCTGGTTTCCAGCAGTGTTTATCAGGCCTGCAAGCTCTACGAGATATTTGCATCGACCCACCTGGCCGGTAAGTGCGCGGTGGTCACCAGTTATCAACCCAGCCCGGCGGACATCAAGGGGGAAGAAAGCGGTGCAGGTAAAACCGAAAAACTGCGCAAGTACGACATCTACCGCAAGATGCTGGCAAATTATTTTGAAGAGCCGGAAGACTCCGCCATGTACCGGGTGGATGAATTTGAAAAACAGGTCAAGGAGAAGTTCATCAAGGAACCAGGGCAGATGAAGCTGCTGATTGTCGTCGATAAGCTGCTGACCGGCTTTGATGCGCCCCCGGCGACCTATCTGTATATCGACAAGCAGATGCAGAACCATGGCCTGTTCCAGGCTATCTGCCGGGTCAACCG
>JAGYPB010000141.1 GCA_018399135.1 Deltaproteobacteria bacterium
CACCGACCCTGGGCAAGGGCATAGTCGAGTAGACCGGTTTCTCCCATATACAATTTCTGTGATTCGGGTTTCGTTGCCCCCTGATTTCGCAGAGGATGTCGCACTGATCCCAGACATTGCTCAAGTTGTCACCTAGCCCCTCTCAGAACCGTGCTTGCGCTATTTACGCACACGGCTCCTCATATGGTCATTTACAGAGGTTAGAACATGCTGACCATGATTCTTGGTTTCGGAAGTGGGAACAGTGTCAACATCTTGAAAAACTTTTCCCAACTCAGACAGCCTCGCTTACCCCGACGGTTGAGCCATTTATGTAACAAACGGGTGACTGCATAGGCATAATGAGCGATTCCTGAAGAATTGTCCGTTACGCCATAGTAGCTGTAGTGACCACGTAACTTGGCCTTTACTGTCTTCCAAATTTCTGCCGTCTTCATCGTTCTGGACTGCTTCAGCCATTCTTTGAAGGCGTTGATTTTGGCGGTAAGCTTCTTGCGGGCTGTGACGCGTTTCATCCGAAATCTCTTGCCGTTCCTGCTTCTGCCGCAGTAGTGAGTGAATCCCAGAAAATCAAAGGTCTCTGCTCTTCTCCCTTTTCTTGCGGCATTTTCAACGGCGAATCGTCCAAACTCCATCACTCGGGTTTTCGTTGGCTCTACCTCAAGGTTGAATTTGCCCAGCCTTTCGCCCAATGCGGCACGGAATCTTTCCGCATCCGCTTTTGTTTGAAAACATGCGATAAAATCATCTGCATATCTGATGAGTCGTGCATAGCCGGTGCAGCTCTTGCGATAGACTTTCTCAAACCAGAGGTCAAGGGAATAGTGAAGATAGATATTTGCCAATAGCGGTGATATGACGCCACCTTGCGGTGTCCCTTCATCCGGTATTGTTATGCTTCCATCTTCCAATATTCCTGCTTTGAGGAATCGCTTTACCATGCGCAGCATTCTTTTGTCTGCGATCCGATGCTCCAGAAATTTTATCAGCCATTTCTGATTCACGTTATCGAAGAAGCCGGTTATATCGGCCTCTACGATATGGTTGACGCTCTCGTTTTCAACTGTGTCACTTAACGCTATCAGTGCTTTATGACAGTTGCGGGCGGGACGGAATCCATAGGAATCGTCTATGAAGTCCTGTTCGTATACAGCATTCAGGATACGAACCATTCCTGCCTGTACAAGTTTGTCTTCAAAACATGGTATTCCCAAAGGACGATGTTTGGTGCTCCCCGGCTTGGGTATATATGTGCGCCGGACAGCTTGCGGAATATAGGCCATGCGATGGAGCCGCTCTATCAAGTCGGATAGATTGGCGTCCAGATTGACGGCATACGTTTCCTTGGTCTCTTCGTCAATGCCTGCGGCGGCATCCTTTCTCAGCCGCTTGAAACATCCCCGCAGAAGTTCCTCGTTCATCAGATGATAGAGACTGGTGAACTTGAAGGATGGTTCTCTACGGGCTTTCTCTGCTATGCGACGCAGTTTTGTTACCACCGATTCTTCGCTACTGGGAACGATCAGTGTTTCCTCACGCCGCGCTACCATATGTGGCCTCCTTTCCTCCAGCGGCATTACCCACCTTCTCTGGTAATACGAAGCCATCCGACTCCCTCGTCATATTTGCCGTCCTCCCTCTTCAGTTGTCAGGCATACTCTTGAATGATTCTTCAAAAGAAGACGTAGGGTCTCCCAGGTTCCCGTATAATCATAGTGTCAGACATGCCACGGTCACAGACCCCGGAGAAGTTGAATGTCACTTGCCAGTGCGCAACAATCAATTTTGGCTTCCGTCTTCAGCAAAACGTCGCCCTTCCCAGTTCATAACTTTACGAGGCTCAATCCCTTCAACCTTACGGCTTGCGGCCTATCTGCTTGCTGTCCTACGCTTAAAGCGGCATGTTACCATACCGCCTCCAAGGACTTGCTACCCGGTGACTGGCCTGTCTTCCGGGGCGGGGGTCACACCCGCTGGATTATACGACCTTGCCTGGCCGCACGC
>JAGYPB010000142.1 GCA_018399135.1 Deltaproteobacteria bacterium
CTCGGCATTGAGATCGGTACAATCCTGAGTAAGCTGGGCATATTGTTCGTAAAGGGGGACACGTTGTTGATAGAGGTGGGCGAGGGTTTGCCCCTTGTGCATCACCAGGCCGCGCTGCCCCATATCAGCGAGCCGTTGTTCGAGGTCGGTCAACGGCACCTGCAGATAAACGAACATCCCTTTGACTGCCAGGGCCGCCATCCCTTTGGGGCAGTAGATGGCCGAGCCGCCGGTGGCAATGACGCTGTTTTGTACATCGAGATCGATGAGGGTCTGCTCTTCGATTTCGCGGAAGCGTGGCAATCCCTGGCTGTCGATGATCTGTTGCAGGCGTGCACCGCAGTGTGACTGAATCAGCAGGTCGGTATCGATAAAATCAAAGCCGAGGCGTTTGGCAAGAATGACGCCGACGGTGCTTTTACCGGCGCCGGGCATGCCGATCAATACAATATTTTTGTTCATCATTTTCACCTAAAGGAGAGTCCATGAATCTGATCGCTATTAACGGTAGTCCACGTCCGCAGGGAAATACCAACCTGTTGTTGGAAACTGTCTGTGAGCCCCTTGGCGCTGCCGGAATCAGCACCGAGATTATTCAATTGGCCGGATCGGGGATGCGTGGTTGTACCGCTTGTATGAAGTGCGTCGAAAACAAGAACCGGTGCTGCGTTATTGACTCAGACTCCCTCAATGACATTCTGCAGAAGATTTATAACGCCGATGGTGTCGTGCTCGGTTCACCCACTTATTTTGCCGATGTTACCGCTGAAATGAAAGCTTTTATCGATCGTAGCGGGTTTGTCTGCCGCGCCAACGGTCATTTGCTGCGCCGCAAGGTGGGTGCCGGGGTGGTCGCCGTGCGCCGCGGTGGCTCCATGCATGCGTTGCAGACCCTGCAGAACTATTTTCTCATCAACGAAGTGATTGTTCCCGGTTCGAGTTATTGGAATATCGCCTACGGTCGCAATCCCGGTGAGGTTGCCAATGACACGGAAGGGATGGACACCATGCGCCGCCTTGGGGAAAATATGACCTGGCTGATGGGCAAAGTTTGTGGTTAACGAAGGAGGACTAAAATGAGTAGATCAGAAGACGATCAGGCCATGCCGATTGCCATCACCCTGGAGCCGGGGACGTATTTTCGCTGCACCTGTGGGGAATCTGACAGTTTGCCTTTCTGCGATGGTCACCATCAGGCCGGTGGCGAAGTACCGATCCGTTTCACTATCACCAAGCGTGAGCGGGTTTACTTATGTGCCTGCTGGAAGACCGACAACCCGCCGCATTGTGATGGATCCTGCGGGGTGGCTTTGCCTTGATGGACAATGGAAGGGAATTGGGGGACATCATACTAATGAAGTTCATTTGGTTTATGTCCCCCAATCCCCCTCCCGTTTACCCCGTCTGCTGTTCTCGGAACCAGTAAAAAGCGAACATTAAGCCTGGGGTTTTGGCTTTGCTTTCGTCATAGACGAAGGTTTTGGCGTCCTTGCAGGGAACGTACTCAAGGATGATATCTTCAGTGTGAACTCCGCCGCCATTGTGAATTTTCATGCTGTCGTCGATTTCGGCGTAAAACAGGTGTTGCTTGTTTCCGCTGACCCCGACATTGGTGAAAAACGAGTTGATTTTTCTGATCTTCTCCACGGGCACATCAAAGCCGCATTCCTCATCAATCTCTTCTCGGGCAATTTGTTCCAGCGACACATCTTTATCCACCAGTCCGGCACAGAGTTCATAGGTACACACGTGATCCGGGTGGTTCATGTAGACCGCCGGTCGAAATTGTTTCACCAGCAGAAAGGCATCCTTGTCGCAGTGATAGAGCAGGATGGCAACACTGTCATGGCATTGTACCACCTCCCAGGTGCGTACCGTACCATTCTGACGGTAATTCAATCGCACCGGCTTGACGAAGTGTCCCGTATCCAGAGAAGTAATATGAAAATCATTGATTTCAAATGCCATGATGGTTCCATGTAGGGGCAATTCATGAATTGC
>JAGYPB010000143.1 GCA_018399135.1 Deltaproteobacteria bacterium
TTACGTCGTGTTTGAGCTGGCCCTGGTGATAACGGTTTCATGGCGCTGGCTCAATCGTTGCCGCGCTGTATGTTTCTGGCATTCGAGGAAGAGCGAGGCGCCTCATGCGCATGATCATGGCCGTCGATGAGGTCTCCAAGGTGTCATTCACCAGCAACATGCCAGCTTGCATAAAGTGGGCGATGAACCATTCGGAAAAAACCGGGAATCCAGTCAAGCTGCTGGTGGGAAGGCCTGGTTGTAAGGATGCCCGTATCTTTGCTGAAGCAACGCCGGACGGGCTTAGAGCTGTTCATGCCGGTCGAGTTTGGAAATGGAGGAGGTTGGAGCGTACCCATGGGAAGCAAGCGGAAAAAACCAGCTGAGAACGAGATAAAGCGCGCGGGTGGCTACTTTACTGTTTCTCGTGAGTGGTTCAACTCCGCGGCATTTCGTGACCTTTCGTTGCCGGCACGGTGCCTGTTGACTGAGTTTCAGAATGTCTTCTATCCAGGAAGAAACGGAGCTCTCTCAATCTCTGTAGCCAATGCAGCTGAGCGGCTTGGTGTAGACCCCAAAACGGCACGGAAGCCGTTTCACGAACTTGCTGAACATGGCTTTATTGCGCTTACAAAAGGTGAGTATTGGCAGGAACGAAAGGCCAGGGAGTGGCGGCTAACATTTTATGGTTGCCATGGCAAGGAGGCAACGGATGAATGGCGCTTTTGGAAACCTGGGGAGCCTGTTGTTAAGCTCGCTAAAAAGACTCGATCAACGAAAAAAGCCGAGGGTAAAATTTCCCCCAGTATCACGAAAACTGGGGGAAAAACTCCCCCAGTGCCCGCGGAGAGCCAGAAGCCTATTTTTTCGTACAACGAAGAATCAATGACTTATGGCTTGAGTGAGAGCCGTCACTGAGGGAAATTTTCCCCACCATATAAGTTACCATCGGGTACTCGTTTTCGGGCACTCAGAGCCAGAGACCACCAGCCTCACGGATGAAGCTGGCGGTGAGGCGGCAAGCACCATCTATGGCAGCTATGGCTGTGCAGCGGCTGCCTTGCCGACCACGTCCATTAGCTTGGCGTAGTCTGTGACCACGTCGTACTTCACCTTGTCATCTGTGACTTGCTGGCTGATCTCGTCGAAGAACTTTCGAGCGCAATCGATCTTCTTCTGCTCGATCTCGCGCAGCTTCATGGATGACATGGTGCCTTTGGTTTCGGCTACGAAGTAAACATGCTTCACGCTGCCGGTACGGAAGGAGATAGCCCAGTCCGGGTTGTAGTCGCCTACCGGCGTAGGGATCAAGAAACCCCGTGGTAGTTTGGCGTAGACGACCACCTCACTGCTGGTATCCAGTTCCTGGACAAAGCGGCGCTCAACATCAGAATCAGTGATTGCGTAGTCGTAGACGTGGTTCTTCAGCTTGTCCGTGGCCCGGGAGAAATCCTGTCCAGTCTGATTGGCGGTGAATATATCGACCTCGTAACGCTCATCGACTTCGTCGTAAGCCAAGCGTTCAATCACCATTGCTGCTTTTTGTTCTGTGATCAGTCGTGAGGCTTCGGCAATAAAGTGCTCGGGGTTCTGACGGAACTGGTTGAACACGGCCGCCTGGACGCCCTGCAGAATTTTGGCGGCGGTTTTGCGGGTCAGGTGGGCATTTTCTGATACCTTGCCCAACAGATCATACCGGACCCTTGAGTGGATGGAGTCGCCGTACTCAGTCGCCGTTTCCTCGACCTTGAAGCCGTCGCCTCGCCGCAATTGTTCGTCAGTCAGCGCGTCTTGCTGAATGCCCTTCTGCACGGTGTACTGCAGGGGCGTTACGCGCAGCTCTTTGTCCAGCGCCGCGATGCACTTGCGCACCA
>JAGYPB010000144.1 GCA_018399135.1 Deltaproteobacteria bacterium
CCAGGGCTTCCGAGAGTGTTACCTGGCAAGACAAGCGAGAGGTGTCGGTGATCTCCGGCGTGAGCCCCAACATGCCCTGCTCGTCGGCATTGATGCCGCCGGTGGCATCAATCCATTGCTTATCAACGATCACATGGCAGGTTCCGCAGGCACAGGCGCCGCCGCAATCGGCATCAATACCGGGTATGCCATTGTCGACGGCGGCCTGCATCAGGGATTGGCCCGCTTCGATCTCCACAACATGTGCGGTGCCACTGTGCTCAATAAACGTAATTCGACCCATAACCACCTCGCTTTTGTTATTCAGGGGAGTTGCTCTAAGAAGGGCAGATTACTTGGCGCGTTTGATCCGGGGCAGGTCATTAGTTGACATGATGGGGTCATTTCAAGACACTTTAATAAAGCGTTGCTTTCAGGCGTAATCCAGTGATTGTGCGCCTACTAACGGATACAACAATAATGATGCGTGTAATCGACCCGAACCTGGCGTGTATTCCCTCCAATTACAGCCGTTTGATCGCCCGGGAGCTGGATTTGCAGGCGCGAGACGTGGCCGATTTGTTGGCGAGGACGGAGTTGTCGGTCGATCAGTTCTTGCGAGAAGACACCTTGCTCACGCCGCAACAGCAACTGCAAATACTGCAGAACAGTTTGCGGCTGGCGAAGGACCAGGCTTTTGGCTTGCGCCTTGGACGGCGCCTGACATCTCCCACGCATGGCGCGATGGGTTTTCTGGTGAACAGTAGTCCGGATTTACTCACCGCACTGAGGGCCTTTCAGGCTTTTCTTCCGATCCGAATGAACCTTGCCCGGCTTGAGTTAGTGACGAGTGGCAACTGGCTCGAAGTGACCTGCTCGTTTGATACGCTGGTTACCGAGGAACTGCTGCGAGTACTGAGTGAAATTGCGGTTGTTATCTTTTTTGATAGCGCTGAGTTTATTGTTGGCCGCCCGGTGGAGGAGGTGGTCAGCTGCTTTGTCCACAAGGAGCCCGCCTACATTGATCGATATGCCGATCATATCCCGGGGCCCATCGAATTCGGGGCGGACGTCCTGTTGCTGAAAATTCCTCTCAATGTATGCAAGGTGCCGAACGCCTCCGCCAATCATGAAAACTACACGATGGCGTTGCAACAGTGCGAGGCGATGCTGGCACAGCTGCATTCGGATCAGAGAACCTGTAAGTATCGAGTCCAGAAGATGATGCTCTCGCATCCGCCCGGAGTGCTGAGCGAGGACGAAGCTGCCGCAGCGCTGTTTATCTGCAAGCGCACACTGGCAAGGCGATTAAAGACTGAGGGCACCAGTTTCAGACAACTGCGAGACGACATTCTGTCGCAACAGGCGCTTGGATATCTGCGTGACAGCACGATGTCCGTAGAGGCCATGGCCGAGTTGTTGAATTACCACGACAGTGCCAATTTCCGCCGGGCCTTCAAACGGTGGTTTGGGGTGACGCCGGATGAGTATCGTCGGCAAAAAATAGTGTAGTCATGACGTCGGACTGAAGCTTTTTGGTACTGGCTAAACCAGGCAAATCCGATAACGGAGCACGCCTGCGTCTTCTTCTCTGATCCACTCAATCCGGTGTCCTGCTATTTCGCAAAGGGCTTGTAAATCACGACGACCACTGGGGTCATCCGCCAGGAATTCCACCAGTGTGCCGCTGGGTAAGCCCTGGGTGCGCTTCTTGAATCGCAACACCGGAAGCGGGCATACCAGACCGACGGCGTCGATCTGGTGTACCTGTGGCTGATCAGTCAAGGCGCACACTTGTTGCACTGCTGCCTTGTTCCGCGGAGGACCAGCCAAACTGGTTCAGTACCACCGGGGCGCAAAAGG
>JAGYPB010000145.1 GCA_018399135.1 Deltaproteobacteria bacterium
TTTCGGCGCGCCCTGGAAATCGACCCCGACAATCCATATGCTCTTTACGGTCTGGGTAACTGTCATCGCTGGCATAAGCGCTATAAAGAAGCTATCGAGGTCTGGCAGAAAATTCTTGAGGAATCTGACGGGACTCAGGCTCTGCATACGCGCATGGGCGATGCTTATTATCATATCGGCATGAAGCAAGAGGCTGCCCGATCTTACCGACGCGCTATCAGTTCAGGTCGTGACCTGTTTTCCATGGCGGGACTTATCTGTCTGTCGGTTGATATCGGCGATCTGGATACAGCGGTCAGTACGTTTTTTGACCTGGTGGTGGCGGATGACGATCCCCTCTATCAACTGGATATGCTCAATCGGCGCGTGATCCGGGATCAACAACAGCAGATCATGCGGGGTTTCTACCGGCACTTGTTGCAGCTTGATAGCTCAGATCGGTGTCTCGATAAAAATCTGGTCGGCGCCCTGGAAAAAATCTGCTCCTAGCAACGGTCATCGACCGCTACAGGCGTTTGCTCACGACGTTGATTCTGGGTGGTGCGCGTGTCAGGCGTATCGACCGAACCCTTTGCGGGAACAATTCTCCATCGGGCTGAACTGGGGAAGACTTGCGCTGTTTTTAGGGCTGCTGCTGTCGACCAGGATGAATCGTTGCAGTGCAATGGTAGTCTTGAGCAGGCGGTAGATCAGAGTTGAGCCGGTAGCGGCCAGTCGTTCTCGAACCCGGGGGGATAAAAATTTTCACGGGTGCGGTTAAAATAGCCATATTGAATGCGCGGAATTTTTTGTTTGAGCAGGTCGAGCATCTTTTTCATGCCGATTCCACTACCTTGGGCACCCAGGGTCGACCAGTAGAGCAGGGGATCAATACTCAGATTGCGCATCTGAATCAGGTCGATCCCTGTTTCTTCCACCAGCTTCAGCAAAGCTTCAATCTCATCCTCACGATCCGTGATTCCCGGAAACACCAGATAATTGAGCATGGTATACAGGCCCTGTTGCTTGGCGCGTCTGATCGACTCCATGACATCAGCAAAGCGGTAACAGCGCGGGCGGTAGTAGGCGTTGTAGAAACGCTCCTGCACCGAATTGAGGGAGACCCGGATAGAATCGACTCCGGCAGCAGCCAGCTGGTCGATGGCAGCCGGGATCGACGCGTTGGTGTTAAAGTTGATGGTGCCTCGTTCGGTATGGCGGCGCATTTCTTTAATCGCAGCACAAACGGTCTCGATCTGCATGATCGGATCCCCTTCACACCCCTGACCAAAGGAAACGATAGCATGTTCTGCTTTTTGTAAGTGGGGAACAGCTACGGCACAGAGTTCCTCGGCCGTGGGAACGAAATCGATGCGATCCTGACTGGCCTGGCAGGCCTTAGGCTCATCCTGCAGGGAAATACACCCGAGACACTGGGCATTGCAGGCAGGAGAACAGGGCAGGGGGGCTTCCCAACGTCCGAAAAACAAATTCTTGGCGGCAAAACAATGATAATCAAGGGCGCAACGGGACAGTTGTACCAGCAGGCGATTATTCGGTTCGCGCGCAAGTCGTTGTCGCACCAACGGTTCCAGTTTGCGGTCGTCAAAATGCTGAGGTTCCCACTGGCGATTACGGTCGACCCGGACAGCCGCTACATAGAATCGTTCTTCCTCAACGCACCAGCCCACCGCCGTGTAAGACCAGAGAGTTAATTCAACCGGTTTATTCAGGTAGTCCGCAGCTGGCAGCAACGTGCGGGTAAAAGCCGGCGTGACAAAAGCGGAAACCGCCTGGAGAGAACCACCACCCCAGGATTTTGGCATCCGCGTC
>JAGYPB010000146.1 GCA_018399135.1 Deltaproteobacteria bacterium
AGTCCATTCCTTCTGTATTCTTCATTCTATATTCTGATATGTCTGTCACTTGTCAATTAGAAAATACAGTACCGATCCCTTGTTTTAAAGGGTTATGTTTTTTCAGTATAAGCCCAGGGCACAGGCAGAGACGGGATCCATTGGCGACGTTTGATCACTCTGATATGCGCGGGTTGATTACCGCATGACTTGGCTTCGTCGCGGAGCTGCCTCTCTCTGTATTCGGAAGTTCGGCTAAAGCCTTATTCGCTCAGAATAAGCGAGGGTTCTCCTGAACGTGATCGCGCCTCTGGCTCTGCCCTGGGAATGTTCAATATTGCTATTTCAGTGCCTCCTTGTGGCCTGTTGTTTTTTCTTTGAATATCTATTCTGCTGTCTCCGGAGTTATAGCATTAGCGATTGCCCACATAAATGCGGAGAGTTCACGAGCAATGGCAATCACGACAGTTTTTTTGTTCTTTCCATAGCCAAATAGTTTTCGGAACCGGCCGCAGAGTCTGACTTGCGCCTTCCAGGAGATTTGTCTGACCTCCGGCGGCAAACCCTCCAGTCGCGCAAGCAGAACCCGGCTTTCTCGTGCTGGGTGGCGGTAGGCATGAGCCGCCTCCGTAAGGGCTCTGCGAACATGGCCGTTACCTGTTTTCGTGATACCACCCCGGCGAATGGTGCCACCACTGGAATGTTCGCTGGGAACAAGGCCCAGATAGGCCATGAGCTGCTTTGCTGATTTAAATCGGGTTAGATCGCCCAGTTCGGCAACCGTTGTAACCGCTACAATCAGAGAGACGCCGCGAAGGGTTTGAAGGGCCGTCACCACAGGAGCCTGGGACCACTGTGGAAGGAGCTCCTGAATCTGAAGCGTCAGCCGCTCAACCCGTTCGAGCTGTTCTTGCGCTGCATGGCCATATTCATGCAGGGTAATCTGCTGCGCACGATGGGGCATCTTGATGTCAGCGATCCAGTTTTTGTGCGCTTTGGTCCAATGTGATTTGCCGCTGTAGCGATACCCATGGCGAAGTAGAAACGCCAGCAGGACTTGACGCGCAACACGCAAAGCCTTTACCGCATCTTCCCGGGCGCGGCTCAGATCCCTCATAGCTTCATCTTCTTCCGTCGGGACATAGACTGCGGTTAACTCTCCCGCGCGGTGCAACCTGGCAAGATTTAACGCATCACGACGGTCGTTTTTGATACGATCACCGGTTTTACGCGGAATCATCGATGGAGCAACCACGGTGCAGTCAAATCCGTGCTTTGTCAAAGAGCGGTAGATGTCATAACCACAGGGGCCTGATTCATAGACAAATCGAAGATCAGCTCCCGTGCTTTGCAATTTACGAACGACTTTGTGCAACGATTCAAGGTCGCCGCCGATGGTGCCATAGAAGCGAACGTCCTTGGTGCGAGCCGCGTCCGCAAGTGCAACATCAATCGTTTCTTTATGAACATCGAGACCAACAAATATGATATTCTTCTTCATGACCTGCCTCCTTGGTTATGGCTCTGCGTGATGGGTTTGCGTTCACCACATAATCCACGTTTACAAGGGGCGGGTCACTTATTTTCTCCTGACAGACATTATGTCTGTATTCCAAGGTATTCACCATGCCCAAACTCAAAACCCTTGAAGATTATCGTGACGAGATCAAGCATTGCGTTAAATGCGGTGGATGCCGTGCCCATTGTCCTGCTTTTGGTGCTGAGCACCATGAAGGACGGGTTGCGCGGGGAAAAATCGCTCTGGCGGATGCCCTGC
>JAGYPB010000147.1 GCA_018399135.1 Deltaproteobacteria bacterium
TTCAGCCGTTTGAAATCTGGCGGAGAGGGGGGGATTCGAACCCCCGGTAGCTTTCACTACACCCGCTTTCCAGGCGAGCACCATCGGCCTCTCGGTCACCTCTCCGCGAAACAGGGAAGATACACCAACCAAAATGGGGCTGTAAAGTTATTTCTCAATCGACGTAACGACTCCGCATGGACTCGTAGCTCCCATGACAAGGGTGTCTGTCGCCATGGATGGCGACAGTCAAACGGCCATGGACGGCCCTACGGGGAACAATCGTGTCCCTTGGATTGGGAGTTGCGAGGCCATGCGGAGATATTCAGACATCACCCTCTTCCACCTCAAAGCGACCATTCACCCGGTACAAAAAGGCGAGAATCTCGGCGACAGCCTGAAACAGTTCGGGCGGGATATCCTCCCCCACCGGCACCCGCCCCAGAACCTCCAGTAGATCGGGATCTTCAACAATATCGACGCCGGCCGCCCTGGCGGCAGCAATAATACGCTGGGCAAAATCTCCCTGTCCGGCAGCCACCACTTTAGGAGTGGCCAAAGGTTTCTGGTCATAATGCAGGGCAACAGCGCGCAACGGTTGAATACTTCTGGTCATCAGGCCCTCGTATCGAGCAGAGTGTTCCGGTGCGGCAGCAGCGATTGTTGCAGCTGCTTGAGTGGGTGGCTGGCATCGGCGCTGTAATGAACCTGACGCAATGTCAGTTGCGTCAGGGCGCTGGTGAGTTCATCTTCGCACCCTTTGAGGTATTCCATCTTGTGGCGATCCTCGCAAGCCAGGCGCACCACCAACCCCTGATCAGGTAACATATTCAGATCGACGCGTATATTGCCGAGACTGGAGAGGCGTAACGACAGGGAAATCTGTACCTCGTCCTTTTGTTTGCGGCCAGGATCATCCTGCTCTTCCGCCTCCCGGCGACCAGCGAGCAGGTAACCATCGCTGAGGCCGACCATAGGCAAGGGCAGAAACTGCAACTGCGACTCGCTGAAGCGTGCTTTGCACAATTGAAATAATTCAATGCGATTTAAGGGCTCGCGCAGATCCTCACCGCTTTTCTGCTGCAGGGTCAACAATGTCTGTTTGAGATTGGTCAGCGCCTGCTTCTGTTTGCCCAGCAACAGTTCACGCTCAAGATGCAGCCCAAAAAACTGCGACAAAACCCCTAACGCCTCGCCCGGCGCCGGAAGCGGTGGGGCTGCGGTCAGTTGCTGTAACTGCACAGCCACCAATTGAAGTCCCTGTTGTAGCAGTGGAGCAACCCCTTCACGGGTTAACAGCTGATGAATTTGTGTGGTCAAGCCGTCAATTCGCCCAAGCATGTCAGGGGTCAGCGGCGCATTCAATGCTGGAGCCAGACGCGGGGCATCGCTGCCGACCCCCAAGACTGTTTTGAGTTCCTGCAGCAGCGGCTGGAGTGCTTTGTACACTTCCTGTTGTGACGGCGGGTGGGGCACAGGCACCGGCAAGGGGCCCGCAACAATCCGGTCAGGAGCCCCACCAGGTGGCCAGGGATTTGATGAAGCCGGTGCCGCCTGCGTCCCCGGTGCCACCTGTGTTGGTGGTGTTGGCGGCGGGTGTTCGAGCTGCGCCAGCAGCTTCGTCGCCTGCTGGGCAATCTGTTCAGTAACTCCCGGATGGTGGCGTAACAGCTGCAGTGCCTGTGTCCATTCGGGAGAACGCAATGCCGGCAAGGAA
>JAGYPB010000148.1 GCA_018399135.1 Deltaproteobacteria bacterium
CGTCATTGCACTGCTACAGGACAATGGAGTGCTTATGAACACCAACGAGAACTCAAAATATTTAGTATTATCAGCACAAAATCTGGTCGTGTGTGTTGAGAATGCGAAGAGAATTGTACTATTGGCTATTAGCATCTTCGATGCGACTTTCACTTCGATGCGCTTCATCCGCGCGATCTATTGACTTCATTGAAACAATGTCCGAAAAAATTACCCTTTATTGAATACGACAATTCTGCCTGGCGACACGGACAGTGCTTTCTCACAATGCACTATCAATAGTTCAGCAAACGCCCACGGTTACCAGATCGTGGGCGTTTCTTATGGTGCAGGGTTTGTGGGAAGACCGCACTCAGCCAAAACTTACACCATCCATGCAATCCAAAATGATTTATGAGAAACGTGGTTCTTTTGTTGGCGCTGAACACCAATGGTTTTTTGAGTTCTGTTTTAGTTGATGGTCAATAAAAATTGAAAATCCTTTTCCTCTATTGTATTTTGTTCCGTCCTTGTCCCAGATTATGGTCAAGGTTTTGTTGTGGTATTTCACCTTGTCAAGGCAAAACCAATCCCAATAACCTTCCGGAACTAAAGGGTTAATAGTCAAGGCATCATCCATTGAAGGTCTGATGCCGACTAAATCGCTAATAATAAAATCGCAAAACGCCGAATGGTTATAATCTTTCCCTCTTTCTGCAGGGATTTTCCCACGAGCTTTCAGCATGGTGCGCGATATCCAATCGCCCGTAAAGGGATTGACGTTCTCGTCTATCCAGCAAACGGTATCGCCCTTTTCATTTATTCTACGGTGACTGTTGGAATATATTTGTAATTGATTGATAAAATCGTTTTTGGTGATTACAGATTGATTATAGTCCCTTAACAAATTGGCCATGCCTTTCAGCGTTATCGAAGTAGCAAATGGCCAACTGGGACCATTCCACTGACATTCGTGCCCTTCATAGACCACCCTGAACCCCGGATGATTTTGTTCGGTGCTTGTCGGGCCGAAAGGGGCTTTAAATCCATTGGCATCCAACAAAAATTTCCATGCAGTCGAATGTTTTTCTTCCGGAATACCAAAATACCACGGGGTATATCCGTGAAGTTCGCGTACATCAATTAATTCAGGTGTTACATTGTTGTATTTTCGGAAGGTATTCAAATTAGGTGAACCCACTAATTTTTCAAGTTCCTTTTCGTTTAATGGTAAGGTCTTAAAAAACGCTGCCTCACTATCCCAAAGAGTAGATAATAAATGGCCCTTCAGCGCTGTTGCTTTTGCCTTGTACTCTTCATAAACTGAACGATTTCCAACTATATCAGCGATTTCGGCAATTGCTTCGGCATCACCAATCATGTAAGAATTAATGGTTGCCCTTTTCCCGGAACCTCCTACGGAAACTTCCATGCCATCCCGGTCATCCACCTGGCAGAATAACCCGTCTTCA
>JAGYPB010000149.1 GCA_018399135.1 Deltaproteobacteria bacterium
CGTCGGCGCGGTGATGGGCTCCAAGCAGGTCAAAGCAATTATTTTTGATGATAGCGGCTGCTCTCATCGACAACCCAAAGATCAAGAAAAGTTTAAAGCTGCCAACCGTGCCTATGTCGAGGGGATTCGTAAACATGCGGTGTCGGGCGAAGGGTTGCCTGCTTACGGAACCAACATTCTGACCAACGTCCTCAACGAAGCCGGTGGGTACCCAACCAGAAATTTCAAAACCGGATTTTTTGAGGGGGGGACAAAGATCAGTGGGGAGACCCAGGCCGAACTTGAAATCCAGCGCGGAGGCCTGGCAACTCATGGTTGTCATCGCGGATGTGTTATTCAGTGCTCGGGAATCTATAACGATAAGGATGGCAAGTTCCTGACCAAACAGCCTGAATATGAAACCGTCTGGTCCCATGGTGGCCATTGCGGTATCGATGACCTTGACACCATCGCCATGCTCGATTATCTGGATGATAATATCGGTGTCGATACCATTGAAATGGGAGCCGCCGTTGGAGTCGCTATGGATGGTGGCGTGATTGAATTTGGTGATTGCGAAGGAGCTATCAGGCTGGTTCGTGACGAAGTCGGTAAAGGAACCCCCCTGGGGCGGATTCTTGGTAACGGCGCCGAAATGACTGGAAAAGCTTTTGGTGTTGACAGGGTTCCCGTTGTTAAGGGACAGGCGTTACCGGCCTATGATCCGCGCACGGTTCAGGGAATCGGCGTGACCTATGCGACCAGTACCATGGGTGCTGATCATACCGCCGGCTACGCGGTGGCGACCAACATCCTCAAAGTCGGGGGCGATGTTGATCCGCTGAAGCCCGAGGGGCAGGTCGAACTGTCACGCAACCTGCAGATTGCGACAACCGCCATCGACTCCACCGGCATGTGTCTTTTCATTGCCTTCCCGATTCTCGACCAGCCGGAAACCTTTGATGCCCTGCTGGGTATGCTGGGGGCTTTTTACGGGATCAAGATGACCGGTGACGATGTCGTTGCCTTAGGCAAAAAGGTTCTTAATCTGGAACGTGAATTCAACAAAAAAGCCGGTTTTGGTGCGGAAGATGATCGTCTCCCCCGCTTTTTCAAAACCGAACCTCTGGCGCCGCACAATATTACCTTCGCGGTCAAGGATGAGGAGCTTGACGAGCTTTACAACTGGAGCTGATGTTTGTTGATACCTGATAGAAAACCGGGGCACCTGCGAGGG